>JBFIQH010000238.1:0-4280 GCA_041609735.1 Woeseiaceae bacterium
GAGGCATTGACGAACAGCGAATCGCTCGTGCCCAGGTGATCCTTCCAGCGCGCCGACGTGATTTTGTCGGCAATCAGGCGATCGGCCGTGTCGGCATCCGGAATGCGCAGCAGCGCCTCGGCAATGCACATCAGCAGTACGCCCTCCTCCGACGACAGGTCGTACTGCTGCAGGAACGCGTCGATGCCGCCTTCCTTTTCCTGTCCCTCCCGCACCGACTGCACGAGCGATGCCGCCAGGTCTTGGATCTTGCGGCGTGCCGTTTCGCCGGTATCCGCGGCCTCAACCAGTTCACGCACCAGCGTTTCCTCATCGGCTAGATAGCGCATGTTCAGGCCCGGAATGGAGCTGGGCCTGGCCGCCGGCTGGTCGGTGAAATTCATTCGTCGGTGTCCTTGTCGTTTGTTGTGGCTGGCGCGTGCCGGAACAGGCAGGCTGATATACTTTGCGGCCTTTCCGTACCGAGGGCAATACCGTGCCAGCGAGTTTTCTCGAATCCCTTGCCAGCCAGACCGAAGCGCTGAAAGCCGAGGGCCTTTACAAGTCCGAGCGCCTCATCATCGGGCCGCAGCAGGCGGGCATCGACGTGCGCACGAACGGCAGCTCGACACACGTTCTGAACCTGTGCGCGAATAATTACCTCGGCCTCGCCAACCATCCGGATATCATCGCTGCCGCGCACAAGGCGCTGGATACCTACGGCTACGGCATGGCCTCGGTACGCTTCATTTGCGGTACCCAGACCATACACAAGGAGCTCGAACAACGCATCAGCGCCTACCTCGGCACCGAGGACACGATCCTGTACCCGTCGTGCTTCGACGCCAATGGCGGCCTGTTCGAGACCCTGTTGGGTGAGGACGACGCCGTCGTCTCCGACGCGCTGAATCACGCCAGCATTATCGACGGCATACGGCTGTGCAAAGCCCGACGCCTGCGCTACGCAAACAACGACATGAATGATCTCGAGCTGCAGCTGAAGAGCGCCACGGATGCGAACGCGAGACTGATCGTCACCGACGGCGTGTTCTCGATGGACGGCACGATCGCGAATCTCGGGGAAATCTGCGACCTCGCCGATCGCTACGACGCGCTGACGATGATCGACGATTGCCATGCAACCGGCTTTCTCGGGCAGACCGGCCGCGGCACGCACGAATATCGCGGCGTCATGGGCCGCGTCGACATCATCACCGGGACGCTCGGCAAGGCGCTCGGCGGCGCCTCCGGCGGCTTCACGTCCGGCAGGAAGGAAATCATCGGCTGGCTGCGGCAACGTTCCCGCCCCTACCTGTTCTCCAACTCGGTGGCACCGGCGATCGCGGCAACGTCGATTGCCGTCCTCGACCTGCTGGAAAATGACAGTGAACTGATGGATCAGCTGCACGACAACGCGCGCCACTTTCGATCGAAGATGACCGAGCGCGGCTTCGACCTGAAGCCGGGCGAACACCCGATCATCCCGATCATGCTGGGCGACGCGAAACTCGCGACGACGATGGCCGACAAGCTGCTCGAACGCGGCGTCTACGTCATCGGCTTTTCGTACCCGGTCGTGCCGAAAGGCGAAGCGCGCATACGCACACAAATGTCCGCCGGGCTGACGCGTCAGCAGCTGGATACCGCGATCGAGGCGTTTACCGATGTCGGCAGAGAGATGGAGATCATCCACTGATGAAGGCGCTGGTCAAGGCAAAAGCGGAGCGCGGTATCTGGATGCAGGACATCCCGACGCCGGAGGTCGGCCACAATGACGTGCTGATCAAGGTCAGGCGCAGCGCGATCTGCGGCACCGACATCCACATTTACCAGTGGGACGACTGGGCACGTAAGACAATCCCGGTGCCGCTCGCCGTCGGGCACGAGTTCTCGGGCGAGATTGTCGAGGTCGGCAGCGAAGTGCGTGGCTTCGAACCGGGCGACCGCGTGTCGGCCGAGGGCCATATCACCTGCGGCGTTTGCCGTAACTGTCGCGCCGGTCGTCGCCACCTGTGCATCAACACCGTCGGCGTCGGCGTCAGCCGGGCGGGCGCGTTTGCCGAGTACATCTCGGTACCGGCGTTCAATGTCTTCAAGCTGCCGGACGCGATCAGCGACGACATGGCGGCGATACTCGATCCGCTCGGCAACGCGACGCACACGGCGCTGTCGTTCGATCTCGTCGGTGAAGACGTCCTGATCACCGGCGCCGGCCCGATCGGTGTCATGGCCGTTGCGATCGCCCGCTACGCCGGCGCGCGCCACATCGTCATCACTGACGTCAACGAGTATCGCCTCGACCTCGCACGCAAGCTGGGCGCGTCAGTGGCGCTGAACGTCACGAACGGATCACTCGACGATACGATGAAGACACTCGGCATGACCGAAGGCTTCGACGTCGGCATGGAAATGTCCGGCAACCCGCAGGCGTTTCGCGACCTGCTGCGCACGATGCACCACGGCGGCAAGGTCGCGATCCTCGGCATCCCGCCGGATGAGACCAGCATCGACTGGACGCAGGTCATTTTCAAAGGCCTTATCCTGAAGGGCATTTACGGCCGCGAGATGTTCGAGACCTGGTACAAGATGGCCAGCATGATCCAGAGCGGGCTCAATATCGAGCCGGTCATTACGCACCATTTCGATATCGATGAGTTTCAGCCGGCATTCGATTTGATGGCGTCCGGTCAGTCCGGGAAAGTCATACTGCACTGGAGCTGAAAGAACGTTTCGAGTTCGTACCCGCGACGGGGCGGCCGCACAGGTCTTGCTCCGTTCGAAACCCCACTCACTCACAAGACCTGTGTGCCCACCCCGCCGCCACTGCGCAGCAACCGATAATAGTCACAGTACGGATTGGGCTTCGTGGCGTAGCTTCCCGTTGACAACAACTCCGTGCAGGCCGACACCGCTTATGCCGTAGTGTCCCATTGACGACGACAACGTGCAGGCCGACACGGCCTGTCGTGCCGTCGCGCCGGTGGTGTGCGAGGTGTCTGCCGACCGAGTGGGGTTTCGAGCGAGGCAGACACCTCGCGCACCGCCGGCGCCTGTGACCAACCCAACACGCGGCGTCGGTCTGCGACAAACCCCCTACTCGAATAGGCAGAGACAGTGCGCATAAACGCCCTTCGGGTCGTCGAAGCGCAGTAAAGGCGTCAACGCCTTTTCAATCTTGCCAGCGAGTTGCGTCAGTTGGCTCGGGCGGCGCGAGAACGCCTTCGGGTCGATGCCGAAGGATTGGCCGACGGCGAGGATGTCGACGATCAGTTGCTCCGTGGGCGACAGCTCGTGGCGAATCGTCTTCTGGCCGTACGAACCGGCCTCGAGACCCGCGAGATCGGCCGACGCGACGATGGCGTCCTCGAGCGTGCCGAGCTCGTCGACCAGGCCGAGATTGATCGCGTCGGCGCCGGTCCATACCCGGCCCTGCGCGATCCTGTCTACCTGCTCCTTCTCCATGTCGCGGTACAAGGCCACGCGGCTGATGAAGTCGTCGTAACCCTCGTCGACGATTGTCTGGAACAGGGCTTTCGCATGTTCCGACATCTCGCGGTCCGGGCGGAACTCGCCGGCCCATGGCGTCGAGCCGGTGCCGTCGACGGCAATACCGAGAAATTCCATCGTTCGCTGGTAGGTCGGGAACATGCCGAAAATCCCGATCGAGCCGGTGATCGTCGAGGGGCTCGCGTAGATCTTGTCGGCGCCCGCCGATATCCAGTAGCCGCCGGAGGCGGCGGCGCTGCTCATCGAGGCAATGACCGGCTTGCCGGCATTCTGCAGCGCGGCAACTTCGTTCGCGATGACGTCGGATGCAAATGCGCTGCCGCCGGGGCTATCAACGCGCAGGACCACGGCCGCGACGGATTCATCGTTGAGCGCGCGCCGCAGCAGTCGGCCGGTCGAGTCGGCGCCGATCATTCCGGGCGATGGCGAACCAAAGGTGATTTCGCCCGACGCGATTACGACGGCCACGTTCTGTTCGCGAACTTGAGCACGTTTCAGCATTCGCATTTGCGCGAGATAGTCGCGCATTGCAGCCGTCGCCGGCGCGTCCGCATATTCTTCGTCGGCTCCTGCAAATTCGATCAATCGTTCACGGATCTGGCGTCGAGACATCAACCCGTCAACGAGGTCCTGGTTCAGCGCAGCCGCCGCGAGATCGCCTTCCGCATCGCGAACGAGGTTGACCAACTCATCGGAAAAGCGCCGCACCTCGTTCTCGTCAATACCGCGCACCTGGGAAACATCGGTCACGTACATGTCCCACAACTGGCTCGTCAGGCGCGTGACATCCTCGC
>JBFIQH010000239.1:0-4252 GCA_041609735.1 Woeseiaceae bacterium
AGATGCGCCAGTGCTTCCCCGTGCCGCTCGCTCATGAACAAATAACGCGGATCAGGCGTTATCGAGAAGGGCTTTTCATTGAGGCCGAAAAAGCTCGTGTACATTCGTTCCCGCTCGGTTTATCAGTACGGCTCGATGCCGCCAAGCCGGGTCTCTGCCCGGCCCACAATTCTACCTTATTTCCCGCCAGCTCCCGGTCAGCGCTCGCGCGCACCGGGCGGCAGCGTCCGGGCCCGGGCGAGCGACAGGTCGCCGAAGCGGTCGCGGATCGCATCGACGGTCTTGTCGACCGGCCTGTCACGTCGCTCATCCGCAAACAGGTCCGTCTGCGCGGCCGGAGACAGCCGACTGCCGCCGACACCGAGGAGCCGGATGCGTGTGCCGGCGTTTTCGTGCAGCCATCCTCTCAACAGCGCACGGGCATGCGCATACATTGCGTCAGTACCGTTCCCTGGCGGCCGCATCGCGCGCTGCCGGGTCACCGTCGAGAAATCCGATCGGCGGATCTTGACCTGTACCGTGCCGGCCTGGAGCCCGGCCTTGCGCAGTCGCTGGCTCGTGCGTTCAGTCAGCCGCAACAGCGCCTGCTCCAGGTCCTCACGGGCGACGAGGTCGCGATCGAACGTCTGTTCCGCGCTGATGCTTTTCTCGGCGCGTCCGGGCACGACGGGGCGATCGTCAATGCCGCCGGCACGTGCCTGCGTCTTTTGCGTAAAGCGGCCGAAAATCGGCCGGATCGTGCGTTCATCGGCGCGGCGCAGCTCGCCGACGGTTCGGATGTCCACGGCATGCAATTTCGCCAGTGTTTCTCGCCCAACGCCGGGAATGACGGCGACCGGCAACGGGTCGAGTCGTGCGTGGCAATCCTTTGGCGTGATGACGACGAGCCCGTCCGGCTTGTCCATGTCCGATGCGATCTTTGCGACGAGCTTGTTCCAGGCGACGCCGACCGATGCCGTTAACTGCGTGCGATCGACTATCCGTGCCTTGATCTCTTTCGCAATCGAGACCGGATCACCGAACAGCCGGATGCTCGACGTCACGTCGAGAAAAGCTTCATCCAGCGACAGGCCTTCGACTGCAGGGGTGACGTCACGGAACACGGCGAAAATCTCCCGCGACACCGCCTGGTAATGCGACATGCGCGGTTTGACGCGAACGAGATGCGGGCAACGCCGACGTGCTTCGCTCATCGGCATCGCTGACCGTATACCGAATTCGCGTGACTCGTAACTGGCTGCGGCGACCACGCCACGCGTATCGCCGCCAACGACGACGGGCTTGCCCCGCAGTGCCGGATCGTCGCGCTGCTCGATGGACGCGTAAAACGCATCCATGTCTACATGCAGCACGCTTCGATCCATCATGGGCTCAATTGTTGCGCTCGACGATATAGTTGGCGAGCCAGCGCAGCGATGCCGCACGATGGCCGGCGACATCCAGCTTCTCGCAGGCGCTTGCAAGCAGCTCGTCACATCGCCGGATCGATGCTTCGATGCCAAACAGCGACGGATACGTCGCTTTCCCGAGGCCGACGTCCGATCCGGCGGGCTTGCCGATCACCGCGGTCTCGCCCTCGACGTCGAGCAGATCGTCGCGAATCTGGAACGCAATGCCGACCTCGCGGGAAAAACCGTCGAGTGCACGCGCAACCGGTTCCGGCGTGCCGGTAGCCAGCATGCACGCGGACATGACCGATGCGTGAATCAGCGCGCCCGTCTTCAACGAGTACATGTGTTCGAGTTCCACGGCTGTCAGCGTCTTGCCCTCGGCCGCGAGGTCGATCGACTGCCCGCCGGTCATGCCGATCGAGCCGCAGGCGTCGGCGACCAGGCGGACGAGGCTCGCGCGCGCGTCCGGGTTGACCGCGTCGATGTCGGCCAGTACCGAGAACGCGAGGGGCTGTAGCGCATCCGCGGCGAGGATCGCCGTCGCCTCGTCGAACGCGACGTGCAGTGTCGGCTTGCCGCGCCGCAGGTCGTCGTCGTCCATCGCGGGCAGGTCGTCGTGCACGAGCGAAAATGCGTGGATCAATTCGATCGCGGCGGCGGGCGCGTCGAGCAGGTCCTCGGCGACGTCGACGCATTCACCGGCCGCGTAAACCAGCAATGGCCGCACCCGCTTGCCGCCGTTGAAAACGGCATAGCGCATCGCCTCGTGGAGCCTTTCGGGCTTCTCACTGCCGCTCGGCAGGCAGGCGTCGAGCTTGCGCGATACGCGGTCCTGGTAATACGCCAGGCGGGATTCGAAGCTGTCGGTCAACGCGCGGTCTCGGCAGGTCAAAGGGGGACAAGCGTACATCATTTGCCACGGCCGGATCGGTGCCGGCCGCAGCCTGACGCACGCCGGCAATCCGGCGCGGTGGGCTATAATTCGCGTCCTTTTGCACCGTCAACCCGGGATTCACGATGCACGCTGTCGCCGCTGCCGCGCCCAACATCGCCTTGATCAAGTACTGGGGCAAGCGCGACCGCGCGCGCAATCTTCCGGCAGTAGGTTCGATCTCGGTGACCCTCGCAGAGCTTGAGACCCGCATGCGCATCGAGTTCGACGATACGCTCGATGCCGACAAGCTGACGGTCAACGGCGCGACCGAAGCGCGCATGTTGCCGCGCATCAGCCGCTGTCTCGATGCCGTGGCCGGCACGGCCCGCAGCCGCGCACGGGTCGACAGCATCGTAAACTTCCCGGTTGCGGCGGGACTCGCGTCGTCTGCGTCGGCCTTCGCCGCGGCGGTCGTCGCGGCGGCGAAGGCCGCGGGACGCGAAATCGATCGGCATACCCTCGCAAACCTCGCGGGCAGCGCATCGGGGTCCGCGGCACGCTCGCTGTATGGCGGGTTTGTCGAACTTGAAAACCGGGATCAAACTGTCGCCGTGCACACGCTGCGCGAGGCCGAGGACTGGCCGCTGCGTGTCGTCGTCGCGATCACTTCGTCCGGCCCCAAGCCGGTCAGTTCCGGCGATGCGATGGAGCGTTCGCGGCTGACATCGCCGTTCTATCGCCGATGGGTCGACGAGCAGCCGACGGACCTTGCCGCGGCACGCGCGGCCATCGGCGCGCGCGATTTCGCCGCACTGGCAGCGATCTCCGAGCACAATTGCCTGAAGATGCATTCGGTCATGTGGGCTTCGCGACCGCCGATTGTTTACTGGAACTCGGCGACGCTGGATTGTATGCAACGCATTCGCGAACTGCAGGCCGTGGGCACCGAGGTTTTCTTTACGATCGATGCTGGACCGCAGGTCAAGGCGATTTGCACACCGGACTGCGAAGCACAGGTCAAGGCCGCGCTCGCCGAGCTCGACGGCGTCGAATCGGTCATGGTCAGCGGCCTCGGGCCCGGCGCTGCCCTTACGGACGATGAATGGGCCACGTAAGCGCCAGTGCGCCGGGCAAAGTGATACTTTGCGGCGAGTATGCGGTGCTCGATGGTGCCCCGGCCATCGCAATGGCCGTGAACCGGCGCGCCACGGTGACGATCGATGCCGGCGAAAATGCCGCGGTAGCGACGACCGGTGTGGCCGACAGCGCGGACACTCGTCTGCTCGACTGTGTTTGCAGCGCGCTCGGTGTTGAGCGGCCGGACGCAGCGATCATGCTCGACACCGTTGCATTCACGGATGCGGTGACGCACAGGAAACTCGGCATCGGCTCGAGTGCGGCGCTGACTGTCGCGCTCGTTATCGCGTTATCCCCGCCCGGCACAAGCGCCAGCAGCATCTTCGAGACGGCTCTAGCAGCACACCGTCGCTTCCAGGACGGGCGGGGTAGCGGTGTCGACATTGCCGTGAGCGTGACCGGCGGGCTTGTCGAATACCGGACAGGCGATGTGCCGCGTGCGCTGCCGTGGCCCGCGGACCTGCGCTACGCGGTGTTGTGGAGCGGCGTCGCGGCCAGCACATCGTCGAGGCTGGCGTCGTTCGGGCGGCAGAGGTTGCGCACGAGCCGGCAGGCGCTGGCCGATGCGTCGGCCGTCATCGCCGGGCTCTGGCGGCAGGGCGATGCCGACGCATTGATCGACGGTTTGCGTGATTACGTTGCGGCGCTGCTCGCGTTCGATGTTGACCACGAGCTGGGCATATTCGATGCTGGCCACGATGAGCTCGCTAAAGACAGGACGCTCAACAACGTCGTCTATAAACCCTCGGGCGCGGGCGGCGGCGACGTCGGCATCGTACTGGGCACGGATTCCGGAGCGGTGACCCGTTTCGCAACGTACGCCGAATCGCGCGGCTTCAGGCAGCTGGAT
>JBFIQH010000240.1:0-4232 GCA_041609735.1 Woeseiaceae bacterium
AGGACCTGCTGCGAGAAGTCTTTCTCGTCATACGAATAGCGCACGCCGAAGTTCATGTCGAACGTGTCGCTGAAGCGGTACCCGAGGTCGACGTACGCCGAATACCCCTGGTACTTGCCGATGATCCGGTTCCTGTCGTTGATGATGGTCGTGCCGTCCGGCGCAGTAACCGTGCTCGGCGTCCACGTACAGGTACCGAAGTAGTAGGTCAGGTAGTACTGGCAGAACGAATAGGGATCGTTAGGATCGTTGCCGTAGTAGTAGTCGAGATAGTTGTAGTAGTCGAACATGCCCTCGCAGGTCGCGTAGCCGCTGTAGTACCAGTAGCCGGCGCAATAGGCGTCTTCCGACTGCTGCCCGAGGAATATCGTGTCGATATTCTCCTTGTAGAACGAGGCACCGGCGTACCAGCTGAGCGGCCCGTCGTCCTTCGACGTCAGGCGGAACTCCTGCTCGAAGTAGTCGCCTTCCTGGTCCTGCCCGTAGTTGAACAGGATGATCGGCGACGCGTCGTAATCCTCGACGTAGCTGTAATCGTGGTCCTTGAAGCCGGTCAGCGACGTGAAGGTGGCCCAGTCCAGGTCGTATTCAATGTTGAGCCCGACGTGGAAAATCTCGGCATTATCGAGCGGCGTCAGCGAATTGTCGTTGTTGACGATGCGGCCGTCCGATGAAACCGCGGGCCGCACGCCGCCGTTCATGTTGGTGTGGTGGAAATCGAACGCCGTGCCGTCGGCGTTGGCGATGTTCGGGTGAAAGTCGGAAACCGAGCGCGGATTGGGTGCGTAACCGCCGCCCGTAGCCCGGTAGACGGTGCCGGTCTGCTCACGGTCCTCGACCTCGGCGAAGAAATCGACGGTCACGTCGTCGGTCTGGTAACGGGCGGACAACCGTGCTGCGTTCTTGTCGTGCGCAATCAGGTCCGGGCCTCCCGCGAGGTTCTTGACGTAACCGTCTTCCTCCGAGTGATAACCGGACAAGCGGATGCCGAACGTTTCGCTCATCGGCAAGTTCAGCGCGCCCTCGAAAACCAGCACCCCGCGTTCGCCCGCGTCCACCTCCACGTAGCCGCCGCTATTGTCGAGGTCCGGCGTCGCAGTAATGACGTTCATCGCGCCGCTGACGGAATTCCTGCCGAACAGGAAGCCCTGCGGGCCGCGCAGGACCTCGGAACGCTCGATGTCATAGAGGCTCGAAACGGCGGAACCCGTTCGGCCCTGGTACAGCCCGTTCTTGTAGAGGCTGACCGACGGATCGCCGCCGTTGCCGAAGTCGATCGTGCGGATGCCGCGGACACTGACGAAATCGAGGAAGCTGTCCTTGCTGTTGCCCGATATGCCGGGCGTAAACGAGATCAGGTCCTTGATGTCGTTGAGGTTGGTGTCGCGAATGAATTCGCCGCTCATTGCTGTTATTGCAAGCGGCACGTCCATGACCGACTCGGCGCGCTTTGTCGCCGTTACCGTGATTTCCTCGAGGACGCGCTCCTGCGCCAGCGCCGGCGCCGCGGAGACGCCGGCCACGATGGCGACCGCCACCGCCTGTGCAACCGCTGTTCGCCGGGGCTGAACTAACGCCGACTCCGCTGCGATTGGTTGAGATTTGGAACCCGAACCTGTACGAACGTTGCTGGCTGCCATTTGATCCCCCACGGCTATAGCTTGGTCTCAAAACATTTCGCTATTTCAGCGTCTTGCAATCTCGTTCGAGATTACGCTGGCGCCCGTTTCATTGTAATCCGATCCTATAGGTCAATAATAGACTTTCAGGTTATTCCACATTATGGCATTCCAACAGGAATGCCCTCGTTGCTGAGCGCCTGCTGCATCGGCTCGAGTTGTTTTTCGTAGCGCAGCCAGCGCCCGATCGACTTCGTGTGGGCGGGTTTTCGCACCTGCACGGCACTCGCCGTCGTCACCGCCGCCTTCTGCTTGTGAAATTCGAGGCACGCGTCTTCCCACGGCAGCTCGAGGTACTCGATCAGCGCACGCGCATTCGGTTCCAGGTCGCGTGCCGTGTCTTCGTAAGCGATGTCGAAGAAGCGACCGGGAAAACGCTCGCGCCACGCCGCCATCAGCCGGTAATAGCGGGCATGGTGGCGCGCCATCTCGGCCTGGTCGTAAGAATGCGGGTAAGCGTCGGCGAACAGCTGCTTGAAGCTCGAAAAACACGCGTCCATCGGGTTGCGCGTCAGGTGCACGATCTTCGCCCGCGGCAGCGCCTTCAGGATCAACGGGATGTACAGGTAGTTCGGCGGCAGCTTGTCGACGAATCGTGGTGTGTCGCCGCGGAACTTGCGGCTGGTCGCCATGTAGGCCTTGCCGAGTTTTTCGGCATCGATGCCGGCCGCAAGCTCTGCGAACTTCGCGGAATAGCGTGTCGGCTCGCGGTAATTTGACAGCCGGCGAATGCTGTTGCCGAACTGCTTCAGTTCGCCGGCCGAATGCACCTGCGAGTGACTCGTGATGATTCTCTCGACCAGCGTGGTGCCCGTACGCGGCTGACCGACGACAAAAATCGGCGACGGGTCGTCATGGCCGCCTGAATTCTCCTCGAGCCATGAGGGCGTGAAGCGTTCGTGAAACGCCTCGTACATCGCCACCTCGGCAGCTTCGTCGAAGTCGACGGTCTCGCGGCGCGCCGCGGCACCGGCGGCGAAAGCCTCGAAGGCCTCGTCCCAGGCCTCGAGGTCTTCGAGTTCCTTGCCGAGACCGTAGTACAGGAAGGCCAGCGCACGCGCATTCCTGTTTTCCTGCTGCACCAGTTTTCGCAGCTCGTCGATGTGGTCCCTGTTCGTCGCCTTGCGGACGTTCGACAGCAGCCAGTGCGCATTCGGGTTGACCGGGTGCAGCCGCAGCACCTTTCGCAGCACGTCCTCCGCGTCGTCGAGGCGCCCGAGGAACATGTGGTTGTTCGCCTGGTTGACGAGGAACGCAATGCTGTTGGGTTCCTTCCTGACCGCCTTCTCGTTCCAGGCCGCCGCTTCCTGCTGGTCGCCGAGCTGGCCGTAGACGGTCCCGATCAGGTCGAGGATGAGGGGATTGCCGTCGTTGAACTCGACGGCCTTTTCCAGGGCCACATCGGCACGCGCAGGCTGCCCCGCGATCATGAACAACCGGGCGAGGTTCGCCCACGCGGCACCATGATCCTTCTGCAGCGTCGTCACCGAGCCGAAGGCGCTGATCGCCATCTTGTTCTGCTTCAGCTCCAGCGCAATGAGGCCGACGAGGAAGTGCGCCTCGACCAGGTCGGGCTTGGCGCCGAGCAGGCGTTTGCAGCAGTCCGACGCTTCATCGAGCCGCCCCGCGGCCAGCAGCCGAAACCCGTCCCGCAATGTGTCCTGCATCCAGGGCGCGACCCTGGTGTTTGCGCTGCTAACCATCAATTCGCTCTGCTGCCTATCAGGACGCCCGTAAAGGCCGCCTTTATATTAAAGCGTCGCCGAATGACAACGCGACACCCCCTGCGATACTATCATCGGCAGCGCGCAGGAGATCGGGCGATCGTTTATGCAAGCCGCGGAATTTGTCAGAAGTTACTTTGATGCCTGGAATCATCACGACCCCGTGGAGGTTGCCGATCATCTCGCGGCCAACGGCATCTACCGCGATGTGCCCGAGAACGCGCAGCGCTCGCACGACGAACTGATCACCAATCTTTACAGTTTCTTTCAGCAATTCCGGCATCGCTACGAACTACTCGGCGACGTGTTGTCGAACGGCGATACGGTCGCGTTCCAGTACCGGATGATTCCGTCCGGTCGGGAGTGTCGCGATCACCAGATGTACCAGGGCGCGGAATTCATTACTCTGCAGGACGACGCGGCATTGCTGATCATCGACTACTACGAAGCGGCGAGCGAACCGCAGCAGTCGATCATTGCAAACCGGCGAAATGGCAACGGCGGCGTCAAGTACGCCAAGTCAGGCCTGGCCGACGAACAGATGCGCGCCTATAAATACGCGTTAACGCAACTGATGCGCGACGACAGGATCTACCTGCGCCCCGGCCTGACGCTGCCGCGCCTTGCCGAAGCCGTCGGCTGTTCGGTCAATCACCTGTCGCAGGTCATCAACTCCGGATTCGGCGTCAGTTTCTTCGACTTTATCAATCGGCACCGGGTCGAGCACGCGAAAGCCATGCTCGACGATCTCGACGATCACGATGCAGTCCTGAATATCGCATTCACCGTCGGATTCAACTCCAACTCGGCGTTTTACGCCGCGTTCAAG
>JBFIQH010000241.1:0-4209 GCA_041609735.1 Woeseiaceae bacterium
ATCCGGATGGGCGTTCTCGCGGGCTGTCGCTGGCTGGTTCATCGTATCCGGCTCAGTTGCTGCGGTAATTCGGCGCTTCTTTCGTGATCGTCACGTCGTGCACGTGACTTTCCGCCATGCCCGCGCTCGTGATCTTGACGAATTTCGGTTTTGTGCGCATGTCCTCGATCGTCGCGCTGCCGGTGTAACCCATCGCGGCGCGGACGCCGCCGATCAGCTGGTGCACGATCGCCACAAGGCTGCCCTTGTAGGACACCCGGCCCTCGATGCCCTCGGGCACCAGTTTTTCGAGTTCCTCGGTCGCGTCCTGGAAGTAACGATCCGACGAGCCGTGCGACTGGCCCATCGCACCCAGCGAGCCCATCCCTCGGTACGACTTGTACGAGCGGCCCTGGTACAGCTCCACCTCGCCCGGCGACTCCTCGGTACCGGCAAACAGGCCACCGATCATGACCGAGTAGGCGCCGGCAACGAGCGCTTTGGCGATATCGCCGGAATAGCGGATACCGCCGTCAGCGATCAGCGGCACCGCGGATTTTTTCATGGCGGCCGCGACTTCGGCGACGGCCGAGATCTGCGGCACGCCGACGCCGGCGACGACGCGCGTCGTGCAGATCGAGCCCGGCCCGATGCCGACCTTCACGCCGTCGGCGCCGGCCTCGACCAGCGCCTCAGCCGCTTCGCCGGTGACGATGTTGCCGCCGATGACCTGCATGTCCGGGTACTTGTCCTTGATACGGCGCACGCGATCGATGACGCCCTTGGAGAAACCGTGCGACGTGTCGACGACGATGACGTCGACGCCGGCGGATACGAGCGCATCGACCCGGTCGTCTGTGTCGTAGCCGGTGCCGACCGCAGCGCCGACCCGCAATGCCCCGCTATCATCCTTACAGGCGCGCGGGTAGTCCTTCGCTTTCTGGAAATCCTTTGCGGTGATCATGCCCTTCAGCTCGAAGTTGTCGCTGACGATCAGGACTTTCTCGATGCGGTGCTGGTGCAGCAGCGACAACACCTCGTCCTGATCGGCCTCTTCGCCAACCGTGACGAGCCGCTCCTGCGGTGTCATGACCGATGACACCGGCGCGTCCATCTGTGTCTCGAAACGCAGGTCACGGTGCGTCACGATACCGACCGTCTGGCGGTCGGCAACGACCGGCACGCCGGAGATGCCCATTGCGTGCGTCAGCTCGATGACTTCGCGGATCGTCATGTTCGGCTCGACGGTGATCGGGTTGCGGACGATGCCGCTCTCGAACTTCTTGACGGCCAGTACCTGCCGCGCCTGCTCCTCGACCGACATGTTCTTGTGGATGACGCCGAGTCCGCCTTCCTGTGCCAGCGCAATCGCCAGCCGCGACTCCGTCACGGTGTCCATCGCCGAGGACAGGATCGGGATGTTCAGCCGGATTGCCGCGGTCAGTTGGGTGCTGAGGTCCACTTCGCGGGGCAGGACGTCGGAGTAGCCGGGCTGTAGCAGTACATCGTCAAAGGTCAATGCATCGCTGGCGATTCGCAGCAGTTCTTTGCTCATGCGGGGTCCACTTGTCCTTTACGGGGTTGTACCAGTCCCTTCAATGCTCGATTTCGGGAAGAATCGGCGCACTGAACGTCGGATCTGGCGGGTTAATCGGCCAATTCTACGCTCCTCGAAAATCCCGGTAAACGGGTATACTTTGGACGTGAGCCTCTCGGTCCAGAAAACGCCGCAGGAAGCGGCCATCACGGTCAGCCAACTCAATCGCCAGGTCAAAATCCTGCTCGAACAGGGCATGGCGCGTGTATGGGTCGAGGGCGAGATCTCCAATCTCGCGCGCCCGGCGTCGGGACACGTGTATTTCAGCCTGAAAGACGATTCGGCCCAGATCCGGGCCGCATTTTTCCGCCAGCGACAGCGCGGTCCGACCATTGGCCTCAAGAACGGCGATAAGGTACTGGCGTTCGGCCGCGTCAGCCTGTACGAACCGCGTGGCGACTACCAGCTGATCGTCGAACAGGTCGAGCCGGCCGGCGAAGGCGCGCTGAAACGGGAGTTCGACCGGCTGAAAAAGAAACTCGCGGCAGAGGGCCTGTTCGACGAAGAGCGCAAACAGCCGCTGCCGGCTTTGCCCCGGCGAATCGGCGTCATCACGTCGCCGAGCGGCGCGGCGATCCGGGATATCGTCACCGTGCTCGGGCGCCGGTTCCCGTCCATCCCGGTCATTGTTTACCCGGCCGCGGTACAGGGCGATGGCGCACCGGGCGAGCTGATGTCCGCATTGGCAACGGCGATCGACCGTGACGAGTGCGACGTGTTGATCATTGGCCGCGGCGGTGGCTCGCTCGAAGACCTTTGGGCCTTCAACGACGAGGCGCTGGCCAGGTCGATTGCCGACTGCCCGATACCGATCGTCAGCGCCGTCGGGCACGAGATCGATTTTACGATTGCCGATTTCGTGGCGGACAGGCGCGCCCCTACGCCGTCGGGTGCTGCCGAGATCGTCGTGCCGGATAGCGCGGACTGGCTGCGTACCGTCAATTCGCTGGCGTCCCGCATCGCGCGGCTCGGTAGGCGCAGCATCGAAGACCACGCACAGGCACTGGACTGGCTCAGTCGTCGCCTGCTGGCGGCCAGCCCTGTGGCGACGTTGCGGCAACAGCGTGACCGGCTGCGGGAATTGTCCGGCAGACTGTCGTCCATCATGCGCGCCGGCCTGCTGGAGCGGCGTCAGCGAACGTCGACGCTCGCGGCCGACCTGCTGCGGCGATCACCGGCCGTGCGTATCGAGCGCCTGAAGACACGACACCAGGCCGCTGCCGGAAGGCTGCGCACCGCGACCGCACGAACGCTCGACGAACTGCGGCATCGCCTGCAGCTTGCCGCGCGCGGACTGCATTCCGTCAGCCCGCTGGCAACGCTCGATCGCGGCTATGCCATCGTCACCGATGCCGATTCCGGAAGACTGCTGACCGATGCGTCGCACGCCCAGAAAGGCGACGACATTCGCGCGCGCCTGCAGCACGGCGAACTGCTGGCGACGGTAAAAAAGGTAACGCGCGGTGACTAGGGCCTGGTTGCTCGTTATTTTGCTGGCCTTGAGCGACGCGGCGACATCGGCCGATGCCGTGCCAAACCGACCGGGCGGTATCGCTATTATTGACATAGGCGGCGTGGACGAGCCGCGGCCCGTTGTCGAATACGACGGCAGGCCGGTTCTTGTCTATGCGCACGGCAGCCGCCGCAAGGCTGCGATCGGGCTGCCGCTGGAAACCGAGCCCGGCACCGTCACCGTCAACGTCGACGGCGAACCTGTCGTCGTCGCCGTGGAATCGCATGCCTACCGCGAGCAGCGGCTGACGGTGACGAACCAGAGCTACGTGACGCCGGACCCGGCGCAGCTCGAACGCATCGGCCGCGAACGAACGATTATCGATACGGCGATAAACAACTTCCGCGATACCGACGTCGACGGCATAACATTGGCGCCACCGGTGGCCGGCCCGCGCAGTTCCAGCTTCGGACTGCGACGCTTCTTCAACGATCAGCCGCGCTCGCCGCACAAGGGCATGGACATTGCCGCCACCGAGGACACGCCCATCACGGCGCCGCGTCGCGGCATCGTGACGGCAACCGGCGATTATTTCTTCAATGGCAACACGATCATTGTCGACCACGGTCAGGGCCTGGTAACGCTGTACTGTCACCTGAGCGAGATCGCTGTTGCAGAAGGGGACACCGTCGAAAGCGGCGACCTGCTCGGCGCGGTCGGCAGCACCGGCCGCGTAACCGGCCCGCACCTGCACTTCGGTGTCTACCTGAACGGCACCGCTGTCGATCCCGCAATAGTGCTGCCGAACTGAAAAGGCCCCGTGCATGCACGGGGCCTTCAGCGACTCAGCGATTAAAAAATCGCGGTACGCCTATTAGACGTCGTTTCCCCGTCGGCCGATATTTTCGCTGCATTTCGAAAATCGAGCCTGCAACTTGGCCGGTGCAGAGTTCGGGTCGGCCTGGGCGTCGCGCCAGGTATCCCACGCCTTGCCGAACGCCGCCGCATTGGCGCTGGTTCCGAGCCAGTACCAGCTGACAAGATTATTGCTTTGCAGCGGCACAGCGATTTTTGCGTTGTATCCGACCGTATTCCCCCATTCGTTGAAGTCGGCAACGAGTTCCATGAATTGGCTGACCGAACATCCATCCATGAGCTTGAATTCGATGACATCCATGTG
>JBFIQH010000242.1:0-4136 GCA_041609735.1 Woeseiaceae bacterium
TACTGGCGAAAGCCGCGCGCCGCCAGCAGCGCCTGCCCCTCGCTCTGGATCTCCGCGGCCAGCTCGTCATCAGGTATGCCGGCGGGCGGTCGCGCGTGAAACACGGTGTTCGGCTCCAGCGTCAGCTGGTACCACGACACGTGCTGCGGATCGAGCGCCAGCGCCGCTTCGATATCGGCCAGCGCACCCGCTGTAGTCTGCCCCGGCAGCGCATACATCAGGTCGATATTGATGTTGTCGAAGCCGGCGTCCTTTGCGTCGACGACGGCTCGACCGATATCGCCGCCCGAGTGGATGCGTCCGAGCGTTTGCAGCATGTGCGGCGAAAACGACTGCGCGCCGACTGACAACCGGTTGACGCCGGCTTTGAGGTAGCCCGCCGGATCGCCGCACTCGACGGTGCCGGGATTCGCCTCCATCGTGATCTCGGCGTCATCAGCCAGCGAGAAACGTTTGCCGATGTGCTCGATCAAGCGTCCGATGTGCCGCGGCGAGAACAGGCTCGGCGTGCCGCCGCCGAGGAACACGGTCTCGAGCCGTCGCCCGCCGGCAATTGACGCTTCGCGGTCGAGGTCACACAGCAATGCCTCGACATAGCGCTCCCGAGGTGCCGAAGTGCCCGCGGTGTGCGAGTTAAAGTCGCAGTAGGGACACTTGCGCACGCACCACGGCAGATGTACGTAGAGGGACAGCGGCGGCGACATCATGCTGCGCTAGCCTAGCCGCGATCGCAGCGCCATTGCGAGTTCGCGCAACGCCTGCCCGCGGTGGCTGCGCGCGTTTTTTTCAGCGGGCGACAATTCAGCGGATGCCTTTCCGACGTCGGGGACGAGAAACACCGGGTCGTAACCGAAGCCACCGTCGCCCCGCCGTGCCGTCAGGATTTCTCCACGCCATGTACCGTGAGCAAGCAGCGGCTCGTCCTCTTCCGGCGCGAGGAAACAGGCCACACAATGAAACGCAGCGCCACGCGTCTCGACGCCGTCGAGCTCGGCAAGCAACTTGTCGATATTGTCATCATCGCTCGCGTCGGGCCCGGCATACCGTGCCGACCAGACGCCAGGACGGCCATCGAGGGCATCGACCGACAGGCCGGAATCGTCGGCGATCGCCGGCAAACCGGTCGCCGCGACCGCGTGGCGCGCCTTGATAATGGCGTTTTCCTCGAACGTTTTGCCGGTCTCGTCGACGTCACCGACACCGTAGCTCGACTGCGGCACGATCGCGACATCGAGGTCCGCGAGCAGCGCGGCAATCTCGCGTATCTTGCCGGCGTTGCCGGTCGCCATGACAATGGTCTTCATAGCGCAGGGATGTTCATTTCGTCGGCCCGAGTACCCCGTTCTGCTTGTCGACGATCTGCAGGATGCCGGCGCGTGCGAGCGACAGCATCGTCGTAAATTCGTCGTCGGTGAACGCATGCCCCTCGGCAGTACCCTGCACTTCGATGAAGCGGCCGGCCTCATTCATGACGATATTCATGTCGGTTTCCGCTTCCGAGTCTTCGTCGTAGTCGAGGTCGAGCACGGGCATGCCTCGATAGATGCCCACGGACACGGCCGCAACCTGTCCGTGCAGCGGGTTCTTTTTCAGCTTGCCGCTTTTTTTCAGCCGGCCAAGCGCCAGCGCCAGCGCGACGTAAGCGCCGCTGATCGATGCCGTGCGCGTGCCGCCGTCGGCCTGCAGCACATCGCAGTCGAGCGTGATTGTGCGCTCTCCGAGCGCGTCGAGGTCTGTCACCGCGCGCAGCGAGCGGCCGATCAGCCGGGAGATCTCCATCGTGCGGCCGCTCTGCTTGCCGCGCGCCGCTTCGCGCGCGGAGCGCGTGTGCGTCGCTCTCGGCAACATGCCGTATTCACCGGTCACCCAGCCGCTCCCTTTGCCGCGCATCCACGGCGGCACGCGTTCCTCGATCGACGCGGTGCAAAGCACGCGCGTGTCACCGAACTCCGCCAGCACGCTGCCCTCGGCGTGGCGCGTGAAATCGGGTGTGAAGCAAACCGTCCGGATATCGCCGGCGGCGCGGCCGCTGGGTCGCATCGAGTTCTCCTTAATTCGGTGGTCGTGTGGCTGCTTCCTGCGGAAGCCTCTCTAGTCGCCAAGCCACCTTAGCGCGGTGCCGGTCGTATTGTCGCTGTAGGGAGAGTTGGCGTTCAACGCCTTGATGCTGAGCGCCTTCAGATTCTCCGCGAGATCGTTGTCCCCGTTGAGGCCAATCTCGGCCATGTCGTCATCGGTCAAGCCTGACCACAGGCCGTCGGAGCATGCGAGCAGCACGTCGCCGGCCTCGAGCTTCAGCTTCGGCGTAACACTCATGTCCGGCACCGGCGCGTCGCCGCCGAGGCAGCATTCGACAAAATTGCGCATCGGGTGATCAAGCGCCTCTTCCTCGGTGATCGCGCCCTCCTGTATCAGTACCTCGACGTGACTGTGGTCGCGCGAACGCGTCAGCACTCGGTTGCCGCGAACCTGGTAAATGCGGCTGTCGCCGACATGCGCCCAGAACGAGCCGCCTTCCTGCACGAGGCAGATAGCGCAGGTCGCGCGCGGTCGAAAATCGACGGCCAGGTCGTGGCCCAGCCCGACGACCTCGTCGTGCGCCGCGGCCAGCGCGGAATAGAGGAATCCCTGCGGATCGAGTATCGGCAGCTTGGACGCCATGAAGATGTCCTGCACGACCTTCAGCGCGGTCTCGGCCGCGCGTGCGCCGTCCGAATGGCCGCCCATGCCGTCGAATACCAGCAGCATCGCCGCATCCTCGGCGACGACGACGGCGGCGCGATCCTGGTTGTCCTGGCGGTCTCCGAGCGCGGAAACCTTGGCGTACTCGACGTGCATGCTGTTTCGTTTATCGTCCCGGCTCTGGAACCTGTCTCAATCCAAATCATGGCCGCGACCATGATTTCGATCGCAATAGGCTCTAATATGCCGCGCGGGAGCCCCCAAAAGCGTGACCAACCCGGCGAAACCGGAGTTCAACGAGATGTTACACAGTATGACAGGCTTTGCACGGGAGTCGACCGAGACGGAGCTCGGCACGCTGACGTGGGAATTGCGTGCCGTCAATCACCGCTACCTCGACGTGCAGTTCAAGATGCCCGAGGAACTGCGGCCCGTGGAACAGGCGTTTCGCCAACAGGTCAGCGATCGCCTGAGCCGCGGCAAGATCGAATGCTCGCTGAACTTCCGGCGCGCGTTCGATCAGTCGCGCGAGATGCAGATCGATGCGGAACTCGCAAGCCTGATGAAACAGCGGCTCGACGAGGTGTCATCGTTGCTGTCGAACGCCGCACCGGTCAATCCGATGGACCTGCTGCGTTGGCCGGGCGTCGTGCGCCAGGCCGAGATCGATACCGAGCCGCTGGCCGAGGAGGCCGGCAAGCTGCTCGGCTCCGCGCTGCATGCAATGGCAACGATGCGCGCCAGTGAAGGCGAGCGCATTGCCGCGATGATCGAATCGCGTTGCGCAGACATCGACGCGCTGTCGGCGAACGTGCGCAAACGCATGCCCGAAGTACTCGAGGCGACGCGTGCAAAGCAACGCGAGCGTATCGAAAAACTGGACGTCGAAGCGGATCCGGCGAGGCTCGAGGTAGAGCTTGCATTGATCGCGTCGAAAATCGACGTCGACGAGGAACTCGATCGCCTCGACAGCCACGTCGCCGAGATCCGCTCGATCCTCGGGAAGCAGGAACCGGTCGGGCGCCGGCTCGACTTCCTGATGCAGGAGCTGAATCGTGAGGCGAATACGCTCGGGTCGAAGTCGGCCGACACCGAAACGACGAAGGCCGCGGTGGAACTGAAAGTGCTGATCGAGCAGATGCGCGAACAAATACAAAACGTCGAGTGATGTACGAAGCCGCGAAGCTATATGTCATCGCCGCCCCGTCCGGTGCCGGCAAGACCACGCTCGTACGTGCGTTGACGCGCAACAACCCGGAATTGCGTTTTTCGATCTCGTATACGACGCGCAGGAAACGCCGCAACGAAGCGCACGGCATCGACTACCTGTTCGTCGACCGGGAAACGTTCGGGGCATTACGCGACAACGGCGAGATGCTCGAGTCGGCCGAGGTCTTCGACAACCTCTACGGTACGAGCCGGGCACAGGTGCAGCAGCACCTCGCCGACGGCTA
>JBFIQH010000243.1:0-4103 GCA_041609735.1 Woeseiaceae bacterium
AACGAAATGAACTCGACCGCGGGTCGCGCCGCATTCTCGACCAGCGCCTGGCGACCGCACAAAGTACGCTGTCGCTCGTCACGCAACTCGAGGCAGCCGTTGCCGATCTCGAGCTGATCAGCACCGTCGTCGACAACGTCGTTGTTGAATACGGCGGCACGTTACGCTCCTGGCTGACCGGCGCGAGCCGCTTCGTCAAAACTTCGTGGTTGCGTATTTCGGACCTGTCGAACGAAACGCTTTTTCATGTTGGCGAGGCGCCGGTCAATGGTGCCGATATCGTTCGCGTCATTATCATTCTGATCATCGGGCTGATACTGTCCCGCGGCGTTCGCCATGCAATCCGACGTGTCGGCAAAACCGAGTACAGCGGCACGCAGGCGTCGTTGTATACGGTCGGCCGCCTGACCCATTACGCGATCATTATTCTCGCCGTCTTCATCGCGCTGTCGTCGATTGGTTTGGATTTCGGTAACCTCGCGCTCGTTGCCGGTGCGCTCAGCGTCGGCATCGGTTTCGGCCTGCAGTCGATCGTCAACAATTTCGTTTCCGGCCTGATCATACTTTTCGAGCACTCGCTGCGCGTCGGCGATTACATCGAACTCGACACCGGGCTGACCGGCACCGTCAAGGCAATCAACGTCCGCAGCACGCTGATCAATACCAATGACAACATCGACATCGTCGTGCCCAACTCCGAGTTCGTCACGGCGCGGCTGACGAACTGGACCCTGGGCGAAGGCATACTTCGCGTGCGTATCCCGTTCGGCGTTGCTTACGGCACGGACAAGGACCTGGTGAAGAAAGCGGCGCTCGAAGCGGCGGCCAGTGTGCCGTATACGCTGACTCACATGAAAGACCGTGAGCCTGACCTGTGGCTGGTCGAGTACGGCGACAACAGCCTGAATTTCCTGCTGCTGGTCTGGGTCAACCGGCAGGGCGCCCGGCGACCGACGCGAACGAAGGCAGCCTACCTCTGGGCCCTCGAAACGAAGCTGTCGGAATACGGCATCGAGATTCCATTTCCGCAGCGAGACCTGCACCTGCGGTCCGGCTGGCCAGTACAGCGCCAAGACGCCGGCGACCGGCCGCCGCCGGCGGAGCCCGCACCCGCCGAGGCCTGACCGCCCGACGACGGCAATTGCCGGACTCCCCAAACCTAGTGTGACCACCCTAAACGTCATGGCTATCCTGCGGGTCATCATTAGCAATGACACGGAGCCACCGACATGGCAAAGAAAACGACATCGTCAAAACGCAACAATCAGAATGACGTATCTGAGCAGCTCGAGCAGGCATTTCTCGCCGGGCTCGGTGCCCTCGCCAATGCACAGAAGGCCGGCAGCAAGGCGTTCGACAAGCTTGTCGAACAGGGCAAGTCCTTCAGCCGCCAGACAACGGACAAAAGCGAGGAACTGATCGGCGACGTCCAGAGCGCGATTCGCAGCATGGCGAGCGGCGCTCAATCCAAAGCCTCCGGCTTGCTCGAGCAGATGCGTGAAACACCCCAGGTCGAAAAGATCCAGGGCGTTTTCGACGCCCGCGTGGCGGACACGCTGAACCGTATTGGCGTGGCCAGCAAGCAGGATATCGAGGCGCTGAACGACAAGCTGGACCGTCTGGTCGATACCTACGCCAAGAAAAAGCGTGCCGCGCAGAAAAAGCGTGCTGTCACCAAGAAGCGTAATGCCAAGAAGGCGGCGCGCAAGGCGGCGACGAAGAAAACGACCCGCAAGGCACCTGTCAAGGGATCGGCGAAAAAGGCCGCGCGCAAGGCGGCCCCGTCAACGGTACGCAAGGCCGCGCGCAAGGCGGCTTCGAAGAAGCGCACAACGAAAAAGAGCTAGTGTGCACACCCTAGAATTGCGCACTAACATTTACCCGTAATTTGAACTGCATATACCCTGAGGATTTTGAAATGGCAGCAAAGAAGACAGCGAAAAGCAAAACGACGAAAACCCCGACGATCGTCGATCGTTTCGAGGGCACGATCGTCGAAAAGCCGATCGTCATCGCAAACAAGACATTCCTTGCGGGCCTCGGCCTGCTCGAACAGGCGCGCAGCGACTTCGAAGCAAAGTTCGAAGCCTACGCCAAAGACGGCCAGAAGCTGCGCAAGCAGGTAAGCAAAGAGACCGAAGGCTCGATCAGCAGCCTGCGCAACCAGGTCGAGACGCGCGTAAAGTCCACGCGCGACCAGATCGCCAAGCGCGTCGAGTCGGCGGTTTCCACGATTCTCGAATACACGCCGGTCGCAACGACGGGTGATATTGAGAAACTGAACAAGAAGCTGGACCAGGTTCTTGTTCGAGTCGCCAAGTAACTCCCCCTTACTAGCGACTCACCTCCCCTGCAAAGGGCCGCGCAAGCGGCCCTTTGTTTTTTGCGGGACAGGTTCGCGGCCGACGGCTCAGGGATAATGCCGCAAAAGTTCGTCAATAATCATCTTGCCGCGGCTGCTGCCGTAAGGCTGCAGAATGACCAGCACGGACCGCGCAATTTGGGTCGCCGTATCGTCTGCCGCTGCCCGCTTCCCGCCGAGATCGTCGAATCGCTCTGAAAACAGCACGGTGATGACGAGCACCCGGGCAACCAGGCCCTCATGCTCTCTGCCCATTTCCAGCGTGCCGTCACGCCGCAGCGCATCCTGGTAGAGCTGCATGATTCCGAGCAACGCCCGCGAGAAACCCGCCAGTGCTTTGCGCACGTTCGGGTACGACATGATCAATGTCTCGGTGTCCCGCAACAGAAAGCGGTAGGCCGCGAGCAGTTCAACCAGTGACTGCAGGAAGGCCCAGAAATCCTCGACCGTTGCCGCTGACGGCGGTTCGAGTACCTGGCCGGCATCGGCCTGGAATGCCTTCAGCAAGGCGTCGACAAGCTCGGCTTTTTTCCGAAAGTGGTAGTGGAGGTTTCCCGGGCTGATGTCCACTTCGTCCGCAATCGCGTTCGTGGTCGTATTCGGCTCTCCCTGTTCGTTGAACAGCGTCAGCGTCGCGACCAGAATACGGGTTCGAGTGTCCGGTTTTGTCACAGTCATGTCCTGTCCGGCGCTGGCCGAGATGGCTAGTTGACACCGCACACCGCCGCAATGCAACCGGCTGCGATGCTTTCGCGATGCTCGCCAAATGAGGCTACACTGGTAGCGTCTGAAAAGGGGTATAGCGGGTGGACATCCGGACACGACTGACGCTGGCACTGGTATCCGTCGCCCTGCTGAGCATGTTTCTGCTCGGCACTTTCGCCTACAACGTCGCGTCCGCGATGCTGCAGGACATTTCCGAGCGGCAGCTGGATGCGCTCGCCGAATCCAAGAAGCAGGACCTCGAACAGGTCATTGACGGCTGGCGCAACCACGTTCGGCTGATCCGCAGCCGCACGCAGCTCAGGATCCAGCTCAACGAGCTGCAGAGTTCCAACGCTCCCGAAACGCTGGACCAGATCCGCCGCATCCTGACCGACGCACAGGAATCGACCGAGTACGTGCAGCGAATCACGCTGTTCGACCGGCGCGGAACGGAAATCGCGGCGGCCGGCTCTGCGGCACAAAATGCGATGCCCTCGTCCAACCCGGATCCGGACGAGGTCGATTACGCGGGTTTCTATATTGGTGAGGACGGGCGTCCCAGAGTTGTTTTCAACTCGGGATTGCGCCTCAACGAAGACAGTATCGGCAGCATGGAAGTTGTCATCGACGTGACGAACGTCGAGTTGATCGCCCGCAACTTTCGCGGACTTGGCGAAACCGGCGAAACGCTGATCGTCGGCGAGGACCGCACAGGGGCGCTGGTTCTGCTGCATACGCTGCGGCACATGGAACGCCACCCTGACTGGGAGGATCCGCCTGAGTATATCGAGGCCGCCATCAGCGGCGACGCCCGAACATTTACCGAAGATGTCGTCGATTATCGGAATCGCGAAGTCTGGGCGGCGACTCGTTATCTGCCGCCGGTCGACTGGGGCCTCGTCGTCAAAGTCGATGCCGACGAGGAGACCGCCCGCGCGCGGGAGCTCCGCGAGGACATGATCGACCTCGGTCTCGCGCTCGGCGCATTCGCCGTCGTCGGCGGCACGATGCTCGGCTTCTACCTTGCGCGCCCGAT
>JBFIQH010000244.1:0-4097 GCA_041609735.1 Woeseiaceae bacterium
ATTCACGAATTCACGTGGAAGCCGCTCGTTGCGCTGATCGTGCTGCACTTTGCCGCTGCGCTGTACAACCATTTCGTGCGGAAAAACGACGTCCTGCGACGCATGACGAGCGGTGCAGGCGGCTAGACAACCGATGACGAAACCCGAAGCTCTCATCTTCGATGCTGTCCGAACGCCGATCGGCCGCTACGGCGGTTCATTGTCATCGATACGCACCGATGATCTCGGCGCAATCCCGATGCGGGCACTGCTCGACCGCAACCCGTCGCTGGATGCCGCCGCGATCGACGATGTTGCTTATGGCTGCGCGAACCAGGCGGGCGAAGACAATCGCAATGTCTCGCGCATGTCGCTGTTGCTGGCCGGCCTTCCCGAAACGGTTCCGGGCACGACGGTGAATCGCCTGTGTGGGTCGGGTATGAACGCGCTGGGCAACATAGCGGACTCGATCGCGGCGGGAACGATCAGCCTCGGCATCGCCGGCGGCGTCGAGTCGATGTCGCGCGCGCCGTTTGTGTTGCCGAAACAGACGGATGCATTCGGCCGCGTTGCCGAGATCTACGACACGACGCTCGGCTGGCGCTTCGTCAACGAGGCGCTGGAAAAACAGTATGGCGTCGATTCGATGGCCGAAACGGCAGAAAACGTTGCCGACGACCACGGCGTATCGCGTCAGGACCAGGACAAGTTTGCGCTCGCCAGTCAGCGGCGCGCCGAGGCCGCGATCGCTGCCGGCCGTTTCGATGATGAAGTCGTGGCCGTCACGGTGCCGCAGCGCCGCGGCGACGATCTCGTCGTCCACCGCGATGAGCACCCGCGCCCGGGCTCGACGATCGAGGGCCTCGAGAAACTGCGCCCGATCGTTCGCGACAACGGCACGATCACGGCCGGTAACGCGTCGGGAATCAATGACGGCGCGTGTGCGCTGCTGGTCGGCAACGAAAACGCGGCAAGAGCACACGGGCTTGAACCGATGGCACGCATCGTCGGCTGGGCGGTTGCCGGTGTGGCGCCGCGCGTCATGGGTCTCGGGCCGGCGCCTGCGTCGGAAAAGCTGCTCGGGCGCATCGGGCTGTCGATCGAAGACATGGACGTCATCGAGCTCAACGAAGCGTTTGCGGCGCAGGGCCTTGCCGTGCTGCGCATGCTCGGCATCGACGACGATGCGGAACACGTCAACCCGAACGGCGGCGCGATCGCGCTGGGGCATCCGCTTGGCATGTCGGGCGCACGGCTGGTGACGACGGCCGCGTGGCAGCTGCGGCGAACCGGTGGCCGCTTCGCGCTGTGCACGATGTGCATCGGCGTCGGCCAGGGTATCGCGATGATCATCGAGCGCGTCTAGAGACAGGGACCCGTGTCAGCGAAGAAGCCACCACCGTCATTCGAAACACCGGAGCTGCGCGAGTTCGCCGAGGTGCTGAAGGCGCGACGCACGATCGACCTTTACCTGCAGACGAAAATCCCGGAGGCGCTGGTTCGCGATGCCATCGAGGTAGCCACCTGGGCGCCGAACCACCACGTGACCGAACCGTGGCGCTTTTATCACCTGGGTCCCGAGACGATTACGCGCTGCCTCGACCTGTGCCAGGACATCGTGACCGCGAAAAAGAGCGCCGAGGCCGGCGCATTCAAGCGCGACAGCTGGTCGCAGAAGCCGGGCTGGCTGGTCGTCACCTGCCAGCATTCCAATGACCCGCTGCGCGAACGCGAGGATTACGCGGCCTGCGCTGCGGCAGTGCAGAACCTGATGCTGTTCCTGTGGCAGGCCGACATCGGCTCGAAGTGGACGACCGGCGACATCACGCGCGATCCGCGCTTTGCCGACATCATCGGTTTCAATGATGACGAGTTTGTCGTCGGCCTGATCTGGTACGGCTATCCGAAGCTGACGCCGACCCAGGCCCGCAAGCCAGTCGAAGACGTGTTTATCAAGCGGCCGTAGCCGAAGAGACCGAGGAGGCTCGCAGCCGGCGCGCTACGGGCGAGCCAGCTCGTCTGGATGATGCACAAGCGGGCCCGGGCATATCAGCGGCCGCAACAGGTACACGCATAGCACCGAAAGCCCGGCGCCCGCCATGAACAGAACGCAATTGCGGACGCTGCCGTCGTAAATTATCGCGGCAAAGATTGCGCCGCCGGCCCCGACGATGTTTTGCAGCGTGCCTATGATCGATGAGGCGACGCCGGCGATCGTTGGCAGGGGATCGAGCGCGACGACGGTGCTATTCGATACCAGGATGGCCACAGTGAACATGAACTGACAGACCGACGACCACAGCCACCAGAACGGCGCGCCATCGAGCCAGGCGATAAGCAGCAGCTGGGCCCCGGCGAAGCCCATCAGCAGTGCGCCGATCCTGATCAGCGTCATTGCCGGGTAGCGCGTTACGAGCCAGCGATTGATAAACGAGCCGAGCAGGATCGACAGACCGGCACAAGCAAAGATCAGCCCGTATTGCTGCACGGAATAGCCGTAGATTTCGACAACGAGCGCGGCCGATATTGCAATGATCGACATGAATCCCGCGGGCGGCAAAACGATCAACGCCAGTCCGAAAAGACTCTGCCGATGGGAAAAGAATTCGGTCGTCGAATTCTTGAGCTGGCGCAACGGATGTCCGTCCTTACGAGCGCGATGCGTTTCCGCGAGATTCGCCCGGATTGCGAACATCATCAGAACCGCGCAGACGGCAATGACGATAAACGGCGCCCGCCAGCCCCAGTGCGCGGTCAGGATTGCGCCGATACTCGGCGCGATGACCGGCGCGGCGGTAAAAATCATCGTCATCAGCGACATCAGCCGTGCCGCAACCTGTCCCGATGCAACGTCACGGACGATGGCGCGTGACAGCACGATCGCCGATGCGGATCCGAAGCCCTGCAGGAAACGCGCCGCGAGAATCACCGTCATGTCGCTGGATGCGGCGGCAATTATTGCGCCCAGCGTAAACACACTCATGCCGACGTAGAGCACCGGCATACGGCCGGCCCGGTCCGAGATCAGGCCCCACGGAATCTGCCCGAGCGCCATGCCCGCCATGAACACGCCGACGATCTGCTGGGCGCGTGTCAGCGTCGTCGACAGCGCGTCGACCATTGCCGGTATCGCCGGCAGGCTGAGGTCGACCGTCAGTGCCGATATGCCGGTCAGCAGGCCGAGCGTGATGACGAAGCTTTTGTTTTGTAGCAGCTGTGAGTTCACGGCGGTGGGGCGGGGCAGGCGCTGCAGGATAGGGCGCGTGTCGTTCCGAGTAAAGCGCTGTGCCGCGAGACTGCTCGCTTAAATCGGCAAGCCGGCGACCAGCAGTTGCTGTAGCGGGTTGCGTCCCATCCAGTACGCGAGGTCGCGCGGGTGCGCGACGTCCCAGAT
Source organism: Woeseiaceae bacterium (assembly GCA_041609735.1). Lineage (GTDB taxonomy): Bacteria > Pseudomonadota > Gammaproteobacteria > Steroidobacterales > Woeseiaceae > UBA1847. The sequence goes on from JBFIQH010000244.1 coordinate 3,374, forward strand.
CGCGATGTCGGCCCGTTTGCCTTTCTCGAGTGTGCCGCGGTCGTCTTCCAGACCGAGCGCCCGGGCTGCGACGCGCGTCGCGCCTGAGAGGCACTCCTCCGGCGTCAGCCCGAAAAGGCGGCTGCCGAGCGACATTGCCATCGGCAGCGAGCACAGCGGAGACGTGCCAGGGTTCAGGTCGGTCGCAATCGCAATGTCGACACCGTGTTCCCGAAGCGCCTCGACCGGCGGCCGCTGCGTCGCGTTCAACGTCAGGAAAGCGCCGGGCAGTAACACCGCGACCGTGCCGGCATCGGCCATGGCCCGCACGCCGCTGAGCGGCGTGTATTCGAGGTGGTCAGCGGACAGCGCTCCGAAATGTGCTGCCAGTTCAGCGCCGCCGCCGTCGCTGAGTTGATCGGCGTGCAGCTTGACGCGCAAACCGGCCTTTTCGACGGCACGAAACAAGCGTGCAATCTGCGGCGCGTTGAACGCGATCGACTCGCAGTACGCGTCGACCGCGTCGGCCAGCCCGTGCTCGACGGCTTCCGGCAGCATTTCATTGATGATCAGGTCGATGTAGCGGTCGGGCTTACCCTTGAACTCCGGCGGCACCGCGTGCGCGGCGAGCAACGTCGTCTGGATCGACAGTCCGGACGCTACGCCGAGATTCCGGGCGACGCCGAGCATCTTCAGTTCGTTGGCGACATCGAGGCCGTAGCCGGACTTGATCTCCACGGTTGCG
>JBFIQH010000245.1:0-4068 GCA_041609735.1 Woeseiaceae bacterium
GCCCCGCGAGGGGGCATTTTGATTTTTTGGCGCGCCCGACAGGATTCGAACCTGTGACCCCTGCCTTCGGAGGGCAGTACTCTATCCAGCTGAGCTACGGGCGCGGAGAGCGGGATTGTACCCGAAACCGTGATCTGCGTGCGGGCCTGTAGGCGCCTTCGGATGGCCGGTGGATTAAGGCCATCCGAAGAATCACGCGTCTGGCACACGGTGGTAAGCTGGTGCCATTGTATTTCGGCGAGCGACGCATGGCCAAGAAGCTGAAGAACGAAAAGGAACTGCTGAAACTGGCGCTGGAAATGGTTATGGACGATGCCGTCAAGCGCGGCATCGTCGAGTTCGAGCCCACCGATTCGCACGATCTGAAGATCGAATACGTCTACCGCTTACTGGTGCACGACCAGGCAATCAGCCCATTGCCGGACGCGCAGCGGACGGCGCCGAACATCCGGCACCGGCTTGCGATGTGGGTCAGGCACAAGCTGCCGGCCGATCACGAGTTACTCAAATAGCGCTCCTGCGTTCGGATGACAAAACTCTATGCAGCCGAGCTCCGCGCGGTGCGGACGACCTTCTATCTCTTCCGGAGCCGGGACATCAGCCGGAAAACTTGCTTGAGGCCCGCGGTGGATCGCCTTAGAGTTCCAGAGCAATGAATCTGTTTGGCAACATCGTCTTTTTCGTATTCGGTGGCTTCATCATCTTCCTCGGGTACGTACTCGGCGGAATCATCCTGTGCCTGACGATCATCGGTATCCCGTTCGGCTTCCAGTGCTTCAAGCTCGCGGGGGGCGTGCTTGCGCCCTTCGGCCGTGAGGTTCGCGAGAAAGAACCGCCGGGTGGATGCGTGTCGATCGTGCTGAACGTGATCTGGATTATTCTGCCGGGACTCGAGCTCGCAATCATGCACCTGGTTCTCGCCGCTGTATTCGCAATCACCATCGTCGGCATCCCGATCGCGGCCCAGCACATCAAGTTGATTCCGCTGGCCCTGCTGCCATTTGGCAGGGAGATACGGGACACTGAAACCGGTCAGACGTTTCCTTGACGACTGTGACACAAGGGGACGGATTCTATTTTTCGGTTCGACCCCTTTTTTTCGTCTCCTGGCCGATTAGTCGATGCGGCGTTGTCGTCGCTGACCCGGTGCGTCGAGATAACTCCGCAAATCATCGACCGACACGCCGATAAGTTCCTTGTCGATCGTCGCCATCGGCTCCAGCTTGCAGTTCCGATAGACGGCATCGCGCAGGATGCCGAGAAATTTCGGCGGGGCGACCAGCGAGTAACCGCGACACGCACCTGCGCGGACGATATCGCCCATGTGTTTGGCAACCTGTTTCGCGAACTGCCCGGCAACGTGCGCCTTCGGCCCGTGCTTCTCGCGTGTCATCGTGTGGCGGCCCCTGCCGAAGCTGTCAAAGCTCCGGCCACCGCGATCCGCCAGGATCTCGCCTGCTTTCTTGCGCCCTGCTTCGTTCCGCAGCGTGAGTCTCTTGTCCAGGTCTCCTCGCCGGGATGCTCGTGCGTAAAGCGTTGCCGAACTTTCGTCGGCGACGATGACCCAGTAAGCCTTTTCCCGTTGTTCAGCCGAACTCGTCATGGCATACCCTCGCACACGGAATGCGACGCTATACTATGCGCCCCGACGAAGGCCTGGTACCAGGCGTAGTTTTACGTATTGAATCGTTTCGACCGCAACAGCTATTGCTGCATGTCCGAAAAACAGTCCGCGCAGGCGGTGCACTGATTTGAGTTTCAAGCTGCAGTTTTTTGGCGCAGCCCGGCAGGTAACGGGCTCGCTGTACGTTCTGCGAACGCCGCAGCACACGGTGTTGCTCGAGTGCGGCCTGGTGCAGGGTTCCAGGGACGCCGAAACGCGCAACCGGGAACCGTTCCCGGTACCGATCGACGAAATCGATGCCGTCATCGTCAGCCATGCGCATATTGACCACTCAGGTCGCGTGCCGCTGCTGTACAAGCGCGGCTACAGGGGGCCCGTCTTCACACATCAGGCAAGCCTCGCGCTGTGCGAGATCATGCTGCCGGATTCCGGCTATCTGAACGAGAAGGATGCGGAGTGGGAGAATAAAAAAGGTGCGGGGAAAGGTCGCACCCCGGTCACGCCGCTGTATACGCGGCAGGATGCAGAAGATTGTCTTGAGTTGTTTCGCGGCATGGATTACGACGATCGCGTCGAGATCCTGCCCGGTTTCGCAGTGACGCTTCACGACGCTGGCCACATTCTCGGCTCGGCAATCGTCGAGATAACTCACACGGATAGCGGCGATGCCCGCACGCTCGTCTTCAGCGGCGACCTCGGTTACAGCGAAGCACCCGTGATGAATCCTCCCGCGATTTTACGGCACGCAGACGTCGTACTGATGGAAAGCACCTACGGCGATCGCCAGCATCGGCCATTTGATGAAACGATTGCCGAACTCGGCAACGTTTTCGAATCCGCGCGCGCCTCGCGCGGCAATATCCTGATTCCGGCATTCACGGTCGGCCGCACACAGGATCTCTTGTACCTGATGAAAGAACATGAGCGCGACTGGGGACTCAATGACTGGCGCGTCTTTCTCGACAGCCCGATGGGTATCGACGCGACCGGCACCTATGCACGGTACCAGGACCTGTATGGCGCCCACCTGTTCGCGCCGGGCTCCAAACTGCCGGCATTGCCGAGTGTCGTGGCGACGCGCTCGACCGAGGAATCGATGATGATCAATTCCATCGAGTCGGGCGCCGTCATCATCGCCGGCAGCGGCATGTGCACCGGCGGGCGGATTCATCATCACCTCAAGAACAACATCTGGCGGCCTGAATGCCACGTTGTCATCGTCGGCTACCAGGCCGACGGCACGCTCGGGCGACGCATCGTCGACGGCGCCGAGACCATTCGATTGTGGCAGCAGGAATACCGGGTGCGCGCCCGGGTGCACACGATCGGCGGGCTGTCGGCGCATGCCGACCAGTCGGGTCTCACCGACTGGTACAGCAACTTCGAGGGGCGGCCGCCGGTCTACCTGGTGCACGGTGAGGAGCGCTCACAGCAACCGCTTGCCGAGCGGCTGCATACCGAGCTGCAGGCGCCGGTCACCATTGCCGAACACAGGCAAATCGTCGACATTCGTTAAGCGGGCTCGACGTGATTCGCACTTGGCACTGCCGAAGCATGGCAGCAAGCAGCGTGGTTTGGAGCGTCGTGCCCGTAATCAGCGAATAATGCCGCAATACATGCGCATGCCGCCTTTGCCGTGCTCGTGTTCGCCGTACTCGTCGTAGCGGTCTGCGCCGGCGTGAATCATCAGGCTGCGCCCCTTCAGGTCGGCAACGGTGACGCGCGGCGCCAGCACCGGCACGTACGACATGCCGCTCGGCTCCACGAAAAGATTCGGCAGATCGCCGAGATGGCCGTCGCCGTATGGTCCCGAGTGCTGGCCAGAACCGTGCGGATCGTAGTGATCGCCGGCTGCGCCGGCGGGTACGCCCGCCTCGTCCGGGGCGCAGCTTGCGTTCTCGTGCACATGCGCCGCGTGCGCGCCCGGATCCAGTCCGTGCAGTTTCGGCGTGATAATGAGGCCGTAAGGGCCGTCCTCAAAACTGATCAGGCCATGTGTCTTGCCGCGGCGTCCGTCCATCGTCGTTTCACTGACGACGACGGCCGCCTCGACCACCGGTTCGAATGCAGGTGCATCGGCAAGCAATGCCGCTGGATCAGGTGCCGCGCAGCCGTTCGCTATGACCGTACATGCTGCCGCGACTGAAAATGCAGCCCGTTGTCCCATCCCAGTCCATCTCCGTTATCGGGCTCCGCGGATACTCGTCTTGCCCTCTGTCGGGCGGCCGAATCTCTTCGGACCGCCCGAGCGCGATGGTTACTGGTTAATAGGCTGAGGTCAACGTGACCCGGTTGGACTCGAGGTCGCCGAGCGTTACCCAGTACGTCGTTTTGCCGGGCAGCGGCGAAACAATGAACGAAGCCGCACCCCGGGCATCGCTGACGGCACCAACGGCATTCGTCGCGCCGCTTTCGTGCTTGCTGTGCAACGTCAGCATCTGGCC
>JBFIQH010000246.1:0-4057 GCA_041609735.1 Woeseiaceae bacterium
AATCCAGACTACTTTCACAAGGTAGTCGACTGTCAGTGGGCTTGTCCGGCTCATACCGACGTTCCCGAATACATCCGGCTGATCGCGCAGGGCCGCTTCAGCGATGCCTATATCGAGAACCGCAAGTCGAACGTGTTTCCCGGCATTCTCGGGCGCGTCTGCGACCGGCCGTGCGAGCCGGCCTGCCGGCGAGGACGCGTCGAGGAAAAGCCGGTTGCGATCTGCCGCCTGAAGCGCGTTGCCGCCGATCACCGCGACGACATTACTGACCGCCTGCCGAAGGCGCCGAAGAAAAAGAACGGCAAGAAGGTGGCGCTCATCGGTGCCGGCTGCGCGTCGCTGTCGGTCGCCAACGATCTGTGCCCGCTCGGCTACGACGTGACGATCTTCGAGTCGCTCGACACGACCGGCGGACTGATGCGCACGAACATTCCGCGTTTTCGCCTGCCGCCCGCCGTGCTCGACGAGGAAATCGGCTACATCACCGACATGGGCGTCGACCTGAAGCTGAACCATCCGATCGAATCAATGAAGGCGCTGCTCGACAGCAATGAGTTCGACGCGGTGTTCGTCGGCACCGGCGCGCCGCGCGGCAAGAATCTCGAGATTCCCGGCCGCTACGACTCGAATCGCATTCACATCGGCATCGATTGGCTGGAATCGGTCGCGTTCGAACACATAGAGACGATCGGCGAAAAAGTGCTGATCATCGGCGTCGGCAACACCGCGATGGACTGTTGCCGCACGTCGCTCAGGCTCGGCGCGAAGACCGTCAAGGTCATGGCGCGCAAGCCGCGCGGTTTTTTCAAGGCATCCGACTGGGAACTCGAGGATGCCGAGGAGGAAGACGTCGACATCATCGTCAACCACTCGCCGAAAGAGTTCGTCATCGAGGACGGCAAACTCACCGGCATGAAGTTCGACGTCATGGAGTACAACGTCGACGATGCCGGCAACATCGATCGCGGCAAGGCCGTCGACGAAGTAATCATTCCCTGCGACGACGTCATTCTTGCGATCGGGCAGGACAATGCGTTCCCGTGGATCGAGCGTGATATCGGAATTGAATTCAATGAATGGGATTGCCCGGTCGTCGACAAGACGACAATGATGTGCTCGCGCGAAGGTGTGTTTTTCGGCGGTGACTCCGCGTTCGGTCCGCTGAACATCATCTGGGCCGTTGCGCACGGTCACGAGGCGGCAATATCCATTCACAAGCACTGCCAGGGCGAGGACCTGCACGATCGCTTGCCGCGTGGCATCAACCTGTCGAGCCAGAAGATGGGCATGCATGAGTGGAGCTTTTCGAACAACTACGACTCCGCCGCGCGTCGCCTGATGCCGCATGTGGATTTGAAAGAACGATTCAAGAAACTCGATATCGAGGTTGAGCTCGGGTTCACGGCTGAACAGGCGATGCAGGAAGTCGAGCGCTGCCTGAACTGCGATATCCAGACCGTGTTCGCGGCGGAGCTGTGTATCGAGTGCGATGCCTGCATCGACATCTGTCCCGTGAATTGCCTGACGATCGCCGAGAATGGCGAGGAGCACGAACTCCGCGGCCGGCTGTCGGCGCCGGCCGAGAATCACGACCAAGCGCTGTACGTGTCGGCAGGACTGCCGCAGACCGGCCGCGTCATGGTCAAGGACGAGGACCTCTGCGTGCACTGCAGCCTGTGTGCGGAACGCTGCCCGACCGGTGCATGGGACATGCAGAAATCGACGGTGTTGCTGCCGTACGCAGTCGACGAGGCCCAGCGCGCGGCCAAAGACGACGCGGCCTGAGGGTTTCCGGTGAGCAAGGTCAACGACGTCGTCATCAAGATCGCCACGGTCAACGGCACGGGTTCGGCGAGCGCAAACGGCCTGTTGCGCAAGGCAATCTTCCGGATGGGGGTGCCGGTCGTCGGCAAGAACTATTTCCCGTCGAATATCCAGGGTCTGCCAACCTGGTACGAAATTCGTGTGACCGGCGACGGCTACCAGGCGCGTTCCGACCGGCTCGACATCATGGTCGCGATGAACGCGCAGACTTACGCACGCGACCTCGCGGAAGTCTCGCCCGGTGGCTGGCTGATCTACGATTCGACGTGGCCACGCGCAAGGCAGCTGCAGCGTGACGATATCACCGTGCTCGGCGTGCCGCTGTCGCGCATGTGCAACGAAACTTTCGACGGTGCCCGGGCGCGCATACTGATGAAGAACATCGCCTACGTCGGCGTACTCGCGGCGCTGCTCGATCTCGACCTCGATCTCATCACTGAATTGCTGGCCGAAACCTTTGCGGCGAAAAAGCACCTGATCGATTCCAACATGCAGGCGATCCGGCTCGGCTACGACTATGCGCAGGAGCACTTCAGCTGCCCGTTGCCGACCAGGGTCGAGGTGATGGACGGCACGCAAGGGCAGATCATCATCGACGGCAACACCGCTGCGGGGCTCGGCTGCATGTATGCCGGCGCGACGGTCGGTGCGTGGTACCCGATTACGCCGTCGACGTCGCTGATGGATGCATTCCGCAATTTCTGTGCGAAATATCGCGTCGATCCGGAGACCGGCAAGCGCACCTACTGCATCATCCAGGCCGAGGACGAACTCGCTGCCATCGGCATGGTGCTCGGCGCCGCGTGGATGGGTGCACGTTCGTTCACGCCGACGAGCGGTCCCGGTATCTCGCTGATGAGTGAATTTCTGGGTTTCGCGTACTACGCGGAAATTCCGACGGTCGTATTCAACGTGCAGCGCACCGGGCCGTCCACCGGCATGCCGACGCGCACGCAGCAGTCCGACCTGATGAGCTGCGCCTACGCGTCGCATGGCGATACACGGCAAATGTTGCTGTTTCCGGCCGACCCGGGCGAGTGTTTCCACACGGCCGTGCAGGCCTTTGATTTCGCGGAGCGATTGCAGACGCCGATCCTGGTGCTGTCGGATCTCGATATCGGCATGAACGACTGGATGATCCCGGAATTCGAATGGGATGAGTCCTACGTTCACGACCGCGGCAAGGTCTTGTCGGCCGACGATCTCGAGCACATGGAGAATTTCTACCGTTACCTCGATGTCGACGGTGACGGCATCCCGTACCGGACACTCCCCGGTACGCACCCGAAAGGCGCTTATTTCACGCGCGGGTCAGGGCACACGAAACACGGAGCCTACACCGAGGACGCGGCCGCGTACCAGGACGTCATCGACCGACTGCTGGTCAAGTGGGACACGGCGCGCAAGCTGCTGCCCGGGCCCGAGATCGAGTATTCGAAGTTCAACAAGGCAGCAATCCTGACGGTCGGCAGCGGGCATGCGGCCTGTACCGAGGCGCTCGACCGCTTGCGGGAACAGAACGTCAACCTGAACTATTGCCGCGTCAGGGCGTTCCCGTTCAGCGACGAAATCCGGAACTTCATCGACCAGCACGAGGTCGTTTATGTCGTGGAACAGAATCGTGACGCACAACTGCGGAGCCTGCTGATGCTCGATATCGACGCCGACCAGAAGAAGCTCGTGCCGATCCTGCACTACAACGGCATTCCACTGAACGCCGGGTTCGTCGTCGATGCAGTACAAAACGAGATTTCGAAGGGGCGCGCGGCATGAGCTTCATCGCCAAACCGAAGGTATCGCATCCGGGACTGCCGAAAAATCGCCTCGGGCTCACCGAACGTGATTACGAAGGTACGGTATCGACACTGTGTGCTGGCTGCGGCCACGATTCGATCACGGCAGCAATCATCCAGGCCGTATTCGAGCTGGGCGTCGAGCCGCACATGCTGGCGAAGATGAGCGGTATCGGCTGCTCGTCGAAAACCCCTGCCTATTTCGTCAGCCAGTCGCACGGCTTCAACTCGGTACACGGGCGCATGCCGTCGGTGACGACCGGCGCAAATGCCGCCAACCGGGACCTGATGTACATCGGTGTGTCCGGCGACGGTGATTCGTTGTCGATTGGCGTCGGCCAGTTTGTGCACGCGATCCGACGCAATCTCAACATGTGTTACATCATTGAGAACAATGGCGTGTACGGCCTGACCAAGGGCCAGTTCTCGGCGTCGGCCGA
>JBFIQH010000247.1:0-4054 GCA_041609735.1 Woeseiaceae bacterium
CGACGTTGTCGACGACGGTGCTGATCAGCTCGAGATCGGCAACGGCTGCCTCGAGTTGCGTGACGAGCGACAGCGTACTTTGTGCGGTCGCCAGGCGCTGGTCGAGAATGCGGCGCGACCCGCGGTCGAGTTCATTTCGTTCGGTACTCTGCACCGCAAGCAGTTCGTTTTCGCTGCGCCGCTGCCAGTCCGGCGTCGATTGCAGCACATCCCGTGTCAGCTCGGACCAACGGATGGCCTGTTCTTCGAGCACGTCGAGGTCGACGTCGCCCTCGGTCTGCAGCGCCGTCCACCAGCGCTCGGCCTGCGCCTCGGCCAGCGCGACACGCGCAAGCGCCAGCCTGACCTCGGCTTCGAGCAAGGCCTGCTGCTGCAGCCGCTGCTCGAGGCGACCCTGAACGGAGTCGAGGTCGAGACCCGTGGCGGCAATTTGCGCAGTTCGCAGTTCGTTCTCTGCAGTGGCGACGGCGGCTGCGGCGGTGTCGACCCGCTGCTCCCGATCGGCCAGCGCCTCGTCATCGGCGGCCGCTTCCAGTCTCTGTTGCGCCAGTCCGAGTCGTTCGTCGGTGGCCTCGGCTCGATCCGCTGCAAGTTCGTAGCTGTCCGTCAACAGCTGCAGCCGCCGTGCCGAGATTGCCTGTGCGGACCGCGCCTGCAGCAGATCCAGCGCGGCGAGGAATCGCGGGTCGCCGGACGGCGCATCAACGTAAGCGCGAAACGCGGCGTCCCGTCGCCGGGTAACGCCGTCGAACACGCGCTGTTCCCGTTCCACGGCAATGGCCGCATCGTCGGCCGCCGATCGCGTGTCCCGCGCCGTGTCGGCGAGCGCGAGCAATTCGTCAAGCGAGTAGCTGGCCGCAGGTTCGGGGAGCTCGGGTCCCGGCTGGATCGTCTCGTCGAGTAGCGTCAGGTATGCCGCAAAGTTTTCCTGTATCGCATCCAGTGTTGCCTGCGCCGCCACCTGGTTTTGCGGCTCGAGTTCGGCGGTCCGTGAGCGAAGGTCGTTGATGAAAGATGAAACGCGGGGTTCGATCGACTCGGACGTGCCTTCAAAGTAAGTCCACCAGTTGCTTTGCAGCGATTCGACGACGGGTGGCGAAGGATCTTCTGCGCCCCCGGTCTCCTGGGCGAGGCCGCTGCCTGCCGCAAGAACACCTGCGAGCAGCAAGGCGAGCAGGCGTAATCGTCGTGCCGTCTTCATCGGCAGGGACTATAGCGTTTGTGTCAGACCTTATATAGGGGCATGCGCGGCCCCGACGGCTACTCGTCGTCGGCGCAGCGGCCGAGCGGCGGCACACAACGCAGCGAAAGCGATGTTTTGACGCGGCGGGTACTCAAAATCAACAAGTTAACCGGCCATGAACGACGACTTCGGTGACTGATAGTGCGGACTGGCCGCGCTAGTCAGGAACTCCCAGCCGTTGGTGCATGATCGGACTCGTCGTCGTGTACTGCACGTGCACTTTCTTGTCCGGTTCGATGCGCTGCTTGATCGCGAATGCGGCCAGCGCCGCCTCGTGAAAGCCGCACAGGATCAACTTTTTCTTGCCCGGGTAATAATTGATGTCGCCAACCGCATAGATGCCGGGTTCCGAGGTCTGGAATTTCTCCGTGTCGACGTTGATCGTTTTGCGATTGAGATCGAGTCCCCACTCGGCAATGGGGCCGAGTTTGGGCGCAAGGCCGAAGAACACCAGCACATGATCGGCGGGCAGCGTTGACGGCGCTTCGCCTTTAGCACCGACGGTGATGGTTCGAATGACGCCGTTGTCGTGATCGATCGCGGATGCTTTGGCGTTTTCGACGATGCTCACCTTGCCGTCGGCGGCCAGCGCGCGCATCTTCTCTACCGAGGCCGGCGCGGCGCGATATTCGTCGCGCCGGTGGACGAGCGTGATGTGCTCTGCAAAACCGGCAAGTTCGATAACCCAGTCGAGCGCAGAGTCGCCGCCGCCGAGAATGACGAGCCGCCTGCCGGAAAACAGCGACGGGTCTCGCACGCGGTAGTGGAGCGTCTTGCCCTCACAGACATCGGCGTCGGGTACGCGCAGCGGGCGCGGCTGGAAGGACCCGACGCCGCCGGCGATGACGACCGCACGCGCTTCGAAGGTCTTGCCGCTCTGAGTCGCTACCTGGAAATCGTCGTCCGCCGTGCGCCGGACCTCCGTCACCTCGTCGCCCAGGTGAAATCCGGCATTGAACGGCTCGATTTGCTTCAACAGCGCTGACGTCAACTCGTCTCCGGTGCAGACGGGAATGGCGGGGATATCGTAAATCGGTTTGTCCGGGTACAATTCTGCGCATTGTCCGCCGGGCACTTTCAGCGTATCGATGATTTCCGCCTTCAGGCCCAGCAGCCCGAGCTCAAACACCTGGAACAGGCCGCACGGCCCCGCCCCGACGATAACGACGTCAGTCCTGATCACGATGTGTCCTTAATTGACAGTCGAATTGATGGGCCGATACTACCGTGGCAGGCTCGTCTTTTAGAAGCATCGCCGCCAAAAGCATGGCCGGGCCGGTGCAATTCGCGCATAGTTGACGACACCAGCCGCGGCATGAAATTCGACACAAACACGCCAGGGCGGCCGGGTTGATCCGAGGGGAGTAAACGTTTGTCCAGTCACGTCGTTTTCGTCGCACCGTTTTTCATGGATGCGACACTGCGCTTCATCGACGGGGCGGGCAAGCTGCCCGGCATTCACCTGACCGTGATCAGCCAGGATCCGGCGGATCGTGTGCCGGGCCCGATACGGCACCGCCTTGCAGGCCACTGGCGCGTCGACGATGCGCTCGACCCGGATCAAATCGTCTACGCGGCAAATCGGCTGGCGGCAAAATTCGGCGCGCCGACCCGTTTGTTCGGACCGCTGGAGCAGCTGCAGGTACCGCTCGCTGTCGCTCGCAGCAAGCTTGGGCTCGATGGGCTCAGCGTCGACGCGGCGCTGAATTTCCGCGACAAGTCGCGCATGAAGAACGTGTTGAAGCAAGCCGGTGTTCCCTGCGCACGACATGCTCTCGTCGGCGATCGCGAGGGCGCGACGGCATTCGCCAGAGAGGCCGGCTTCCCGCTCGTCGTCAAGCCACCGGCAGGGGCAGGGGGCAAGAGTACGTTTCGAATCGATTCTGCCCGGGATCTCGAGCATTTCCTTGCGCGCTTTCCGCCGAACCCGGCCCATCCGACACTGTACGAGGAGTTCGTACAGGGCACCGAGTATTCCTTCGACAGCGTCATGATCGACGGCAAGCCCGTCTGGCATTCGATTTCCTGTTACATGCCGTCACCGCTCGAGGTCATGGAAAATCCGTGGATCCAATGGGTTGTCATACTGCCGCGCGACATCAGCCAGCCGGAGTTCGACCCGATTCGCGATGCGGCATTCGCCGGTCTGCGCGCGCTCGGGCTGACAACCGGCCTCAGTCACATGGAGTGGTTTCGCTTGCGTGATGGGCGAGTTGCAATCTCCGAAGTGGGCGCGCGGCCGCCTGGCGCGCAGTTTACGTCGCTGCTGTCCTACGCACACGACATCGATTTCTACCAGGCCTGGCCGGCGCTGATGGTGTTCGGCGAATTCGATCCGCCGCCCCGCAAATATGCGGCCGGCGCTGCTTATATTCGCGGCCAGGGACGCGGCCGCGTGCGCCGTATTCGAGGACTTGACGAAGCGCAGCGAAAATTCGGACCGCTGGTTGTCGAAGCGCGGCTTCCCGGCGAAGGCCAGCCGCCATCCGACAGTTATGAAGGCGACGGTTATGTCATCGTCCGGCATCCGGAGACCGACGTCGTGCGGCATGCGCTGACGGAAATCGTCAAGATCATTCGCGTAGACCTCGAATGAGCCCGACCGAACCCCTGCGCCTGCTGCTGGGCCCGCAGCGGCCCGTTACCAACCTCGGTACTGCGATGGGCGCTGCGGAAATACCGGAAGGGCCCATTGCCGTTGTCTCGGCGGGTTGGCAGGAGGCCGAGGGCGATATCGACGACGTGCGCAGTATCGTCGGCCGGGACCTCCGGGACGTCGGTATTTATGCGCGTGCCGAGACGCTGATGGCA
>JBFIQH010000248.1:0-4051 GCA_041609735.1 Woeseiaceae bacterium
CACAATGTTTCGAGCGTGGACGTGTGCTTGATCATGATGACGCTCGGCGAGTCCGGCAGGTTCTCCGCGCCCTCGACGACGGTTTTCACGCCGCAAAAGAAATCCGCCGACCAGACGGCGAGCCGGCACCAGCCGACGCACATCGCCCAGTGAAAGCGGTACGGTGCCCAGAACCCGAGCAACAGAATCGTTGCCGCGATGCACACGGTCGTGAAGCCGAACACATTGAACAGCAGCGAGCGAACCACCAGCATGGTTTAACGGGTCCTCAACAACGTATCGACGGCGTCGGCGAGGTTGTCGAACACGTCGACGTTGCCGAGGTCCGGCGTCAGCGCGGACTCGGTCTTGCGGCCATTGCCGGTGCGAACCAGTATCGGCCGGGCACCGACCGCGGCGGCCGCCTGCAGGTCACGGAGCGAGTCGCCGACGACGGGGACGCCGTCGAGAGGCACCCGATAGTAAGTGGCCAGGCGCTCGAGCAGGCCGGGCAATGGTTTGCGGCAGCGGCAGCCGTCATCTGGCCCGTGCGGGCAGACGACGATCCGGTCAACGCGCCCGCCCTCGCGCTCGACCAGCCGCCGGAGCTTGCGGTGCATCGCCGATAACGCCCGCCGGTCGATGAGCCCACGGGCGAGCCCGGACTGGTTCGTGGCCACGGCGACGGTGAACCCGGCTTTCGACAGGCGCGCAACGGCCGCGGGCGAGCCCGGCAACGGCAGCCATTCGTCGACCGTTTTTACGAAATGTCGTGAATCCTTGTTGATGACGCCGTCTCGATCCAGCACGACGAGGCCCCGCCCCGGCAAACGACCTGCCGACGCTGGCATGTCAGGCAATCGCCAGCCGGGAAATGTCGGCAATTTCGAGGAACAATGACCGTAATTCGCTCAAAAGCGCCAAACGGTTGTTCCGCACGCTTTCGTCGTCGGCCATGACCATGACCTCGTCGAAAAACTTATCCACAGGACCTCGAAGGCCCGCGAGTGCGGCCAGTGCCTCGGTATATTGCCGTTTCTCGACCAGCGGGCGGACCCTCCCGGCCGCGTCGGTGACAACCTCGAATAACGAAATTTCGTTACTCTCGGTAAGCAGCTTGCGGTTGACCGGGCCGGCCGTCTCGAGCCCGGCTTTCTTCAAGATATTGCCGATCCGCTTGTTGGCCGCGGCCAGGCTCTCGGCCTCGTCCAGCGCGAGGAAAGCCTGGACGGCCGTCAGGCGCTGGTCGAAATCAACCAGCGACGCCGGTGCACGGGCCATGACGGCGTCGAAGGTCTCTGCCGTCAGCGTCGCGTCCCGGTCGAGGAAGTAGCCCTTCAGGCGGTCGGCAATAAACCGGTTCAGGTCGGCCGCCGTCACGTCGGCCGGGACCTTCGTGGCCGGCTGCAGCGCGGCGGCTTCGGCGATTGCCGCGGGCAGGTCGAGATCCAGCTGGCGCTCGACCAAGATGCGTACGACGCCGAGCGCGGCGCGCCGCAGGCCGAACGGGTCGCGGTTGCCGGACGGCGCCTTGCCGATCGAAAACACCCCGGCCAGCGTGTCGAGCTTGTCGGCAAGACTCAGCGCCTGGCCGGCAGCACTTTGCGGCAGGTCGTCGCCGGCAAAACGTGGCAGGTATTGTTCGCCGATCGCGGTCGATACGGCGTCGGGCTCACCGTCTGCAATCGCGTAGTAGCGGCCCATGACGCCTTGCAGCTCCGGAAATTCGCCGACCATGCCGGTCAGCAGGTCGCACTTGCTAAGCGCCGCCGCGCGCGACGCTGCGGTCGCGTCGTTGCCGAGCGCGCCGGCAATGTTTGCAGCGAGCGTCGCGACCCGCTGCGACTTGTCGGCAAGGCTGCCGAGCCCGCGTTGGTAAACAACGTCGTGCAGATCCTCACGGCGCTCGTTGAGCGAGCGTTTACGATCGTTATCCCAGAAAAATGCAGCATCGGCGAGCCGGGGCCGGATTACGCGTTCGTTGCCTTGCCGGACCTGTTCCGGGTCGAGGCTCTCGAGGTTTGCAACGGTAACAAACTTCGATACCAGGTTGCCGTTACTGTCTGCGACGGGAAAGTAACGCTGGTGTCCGGTCAGCGTCGAGACGACGACCTCACGCGGTAACTGCAAGTACGTTTCGTCAAAGCTGCCGAGAATCGGTACCGGCCATTCGACGAGCGCAGCCACTTCGTCGTACAGTTTCTCGCCGTCGACGATCGCGCCGTTGATTTTTTTCGCGGCGTTTTCGACGCCGACTTTGACGAGTTCGCGGCGGCGGTCGAAGTCGGCGATTACGCGGCCGTTTGTGTCGAGCACCTCGAGGTAGTCGTCGGCGGTCGGGATGCGTATGTCGCGTCCCGTATGGAAACGATGGCCCTGTGTCAGCGCGCCGGTTTGCATGCCCATGACCTGCGTTTCGATCAGCTTGTTGCCGTGCAGCAGCACGACCCAGTGCACCGGCCGGACAAACTCCGCGTCGCCTGCGCCCCAGCGCATGCGACGCGGAATCGGCAGCGCCGCGAGCGCCTTGTCGATGATGCCGCCAATCAGTTCGGCGACCGGCAGCCCTGCCTCGAAAACCTCGTAGCTCAGGTACTCGCCCTTGTCGGTCTCCGTTTTCTCGAGCGCGCCGACGTCGACGCCGCATTTTTTCGCAAAAGCAACGGCCGCCGGTTTCGGCTTGCCCTTGTCGTCGAACGCGACTCGCGTCGGCGGGCCCATCTGCCGGGTCGAACGATCCGCCTGCGCCGGCTGCAGTTCGTCGACGACGACGGCGAGCCGGCGCGGGCTGGCATACGCATGCACGTCGCCGCGTTCGAGGCGTGCGTCGTCGAGGCCGCGCGCAAGCAGGTCCGCGAACGCGTCCATCAGCGAACGCAGCGCTTTCGGCGGCAACTCTTCGGTGCCAATCTCCACCAGGAAGTTTGCGGCTTTCATTTTGCGGCACCGACCGAAGCGACCATTGGAAAGCCGAGCGCCTCACGGCTCGCGTAATACGCTTCAGCAACGGCACGCGACATCGTGCGTACGCGCAAAATGTATCGCTGGCGCTCGCTGACCGAAATTGCCTGGCGCGCATCGAGCAGATTAAAGAAGTGCGACGCTTCCAGCATGCGCTCGTACGCCGGCAGTGCGAGCCCTGCCTCGATCATGCGCTCGCATTCATGTTCGGCATGGTCAAACGCATGAAACAGCGCGTCGACGTCAGCGAGGTCGAAGTTGTATTTCGATTGCTCGACTTCGTTCTGGTGATAAACGTCACCGTACGTGATTCGGCCAAGCGGCCCGTCGGTCCACACCAGGTCATAAATGCTTTCGACGCCCTGCAGGTACATCGCGAGACGCTCCAGGCCGTAGGTAATTTCGCCGGTTACCGGCCGGCACTCGAGCCCCCCGACCTGCTGGAAGTACGTAAACTGCGTGACCTCCATGCCGTTGAGCCAGACCTCCCAGCCGAGCCCCCAGGCGCCCAGCGTCGGCGACTCCCAGTTGTCCTCGACGAAACGGATATCGTGCACCAGCGGATCGATGCCGATCGCGACCAGTGAATCGAGGTACATCTGCTGGATGTCATCGGGCGACGGCTTGATGACGACCTGGTACTGGTAGTAGTGCTGCAGCCGGAACGGGTTGTCGCCGTAGCGCCCGTCGGTGGGCCTTCGGCTCGGCTGCACGTAGGCGGCGCTCCATGGCTCCGGCCCGACCGCGCGCAGGAACGTCGCCGGGTGGAACGTGCCGGCGCCCATTTCCTTGTCGTACGGCTGCATGACGACGCAGCCGCGTTCCGCCCAGTATTGCTGCAGGCGAAGAATCAGGTCCTGGAAACTGAGGCGCTCCGGCGCTTTTTTCGAGGTCATCTGGATCGAGTGTGGCGCAAAGGCGCGCAGTATAGCGAGTTTTTCGGCTGGCACGCGCCCGCCGGGGGGATCGGCACAGCAACGGCCGGGGCGTCGCGCACTGCTCGCCCTCATGGCTCACGCCGCGCGCTTTGCGCGCGGCGCTCCGCTTTACTTCGGTTGAACAGCACGCGACGCCCCGGCCGTTAGAGCCCCCGGCGCGGGACGGGCGCGTG
>JBFIQH010000249.1:0-4046 GCA_041609735.1 Woeseiaceae bacterium
GAGTCGATCGACGTTCGTGACATCGTCGCTGATCCCATCGAACTTGCGCAAAAGCGCGAGTACAAACCGCATCCGAAAATTCTGGCTCCCGGCGAGCTGTTCGCGCCGAAACGCCGCAACTCGGCCGGCATCAATCTGCCCGACCGAAACGTGACGAACTCGCTGCTCGCGGCGATGCAGGCCGCGCTAAAGAAGGAGTTCGTTGCCTGTCCGATCGTCAACGGCAAGCGGCACGACGGGGAGGCGATACCGTCGGTCAATCCCGCCAACACCTGCGAGATCGTTGGCATCTGCAAACAGGCAACGCCAGAGCTCGTCGATGAAGCGCTCGGCGTTGCGGTTAAAGGCCAGCGCGTCTGGAACCGGACGTCGGCATACGACCGTGCTGCGGTCCTGAATCGTGCCGCGGACCTGCTCGAGGCAAATACACCGGAGTTGCTGGCGCTCTGCGTGGCCGAAGCCGGGAAAATTATTCCCGATATCGTGCCCGAGCTGCGCGAGGCAGTCGATTTTCTGCGCTACTACGCGCAGCAGGCGACAGCGTTGTTCGGCGAGCCGGATCTGCTGCCGGGACCGACGGGCGAACGTAATTCACTGGCAATGCGTGGCCGCGGTGTATTCGTCTGCATCAGCCCGTGGAACTTTCCGTTGGCGATATTCACCGGCCAAGTGGCCGCAGCGCTGGCGGCTGGCAATGCCGTGCTGGCGAAGCCGGCGGAACAGACGCCGCTGGTGGCATTCCGCGTCGTCGAGTTGTTGCTCGAGGCCGGAGTACCGCAGGACGTGCTGCACTTCCTGCCCGGCGACGGTGCCCGCATCGGCGGTCGCGCCGTCGCCGATCCGCGGGTGAGCGGCGTCGCCTTTACAGGATCGACCGAGACCGCGCGGCTGATCAATCGCACGCTGGCGGGGCGCGACAGCGCCATTGCGACGCTAATCGCGGAAACCGGGGGCCAGAACGCGATGTTCGTCGACAGCTCAGCATTGCCGGAGCAGGTGGTTCTCGACTCGGTTTTTTCCGCGTTCAATAGCGCCGGGCAACGCTGCTCGGCACTGCGGCTCTTGTGCGTGCAGCGTGATATCGCGGATCGTGTCATCGAGTTACTGACGGGGCACATGGATGAGCTGGTCGTCGGCGACCCGGCACAGTTCCGGACTGACGTCGGGCCGGCGATCGATGAAGATGCTCGTCGGCTGCTGCAGGCCCATGTAGACCGCATGCAATCTGCGGCCGATGTCTTGCATCGAACGGCCGTTCCTGATGCCGTCGCCAACGGTACTTTCTTCGCACCGACTCTGGTCGAGATCGACAGTATCGAGACGCTGGAGCGCGAGGTGTTCGGGCCGGTGCTGCATGTGCTGAGGTATCGCGGTAAAGACCTCGAAAAGGTCGTCGATGCGGTCAACGCCACCGGCTATGGCCTGACGATGGGCCTGCATAGCCGCATCGATGCGCGTGCAAGGAAACTGGCGCAGCTGTCGGCTGCCGGCAATATCTACATCAACCGCAACATGATCGGTGCGGTTGTCGGCGTACAGCCGTTCGGCGGCAGCGGCCTCTCCGGCACAGGACCGAAAGCCGGCGGGCCGCATTACCTGCCGCGGTTTGCCAACGAATACACCGTCAGCAACAACATTTCCGCGGTCGGCGGCAATGCGAGCCTGCTGTCGCTGGGTTCGGACTAAGCCGTAATGCCCGCCATCAGCATCTTCGACATTTTCAAGGTCGGCATCGGCCCGTCGAGTTCGCACACGGTCGGGCCGATGAAAGCCGCGCGACAGTTCACGGAGTCACTCGGGCCGGTTGGTGCCGATGTCGCTGACGTCCAGGTGACGCTGCACGGTTCGCTGGCGTGGACCGGCAAGGGCCATGGCACGGACTCCGCAGTGATTCTCGGCCTGACTGGACGTGCTCCGGACACGATCGACCCGGATATCATCGACGGGCTGCTGCGCAACGTACACGACAACAAGCAACTGGACGTCGCCAACGTCGGTCAGCTCCCGTTCGATCCGGCCGTCAATATCGTATTTGACCGTGGCGACGAACTGCCGCGGCATACGAATGGCATGCGATTTGTCGCCCGCGACAGCAACGGCAATGAGTTGCTGAATGAAATTTACTATTCGCTCGGCGGCGGGTTCATCGCCCGCGGCGACGAACCGGAGGTCGCTCTGCAGGAGGGCGAGCCGCCGTTTCCGTTCACGAGTGCAGCGACGCTGCTGAAGCTCGCGGCAGACAACGATATGACCATTGCCGAGTTGGTCATGCAGAACGAGATGCAGTGGAGGCCTCGCGATGTCGTCGAGCAGCGCATCGACACGATGTGGGAAGCCATGGAGGCCTGTATCGATCGGGGGTTGCGGACCGAGGGTGTGTTGCCGGGCAAAATGTCGGTGCTGCGACGTGCGGCCAAACTGCGCAAGCGCCTCGAGGCGCGTGGCGAGCCGTCGGCACTGAATGCAATGGAGTGGGTTAACGCGTACGCGATAGCTGTCAACGAGGAAAACGCATCGGGCGGTCGCGTCGTGACGTCGCCGACGAACGGAGCGGCCGGCATCATTCCGGCGGTACTGATGTACTACAAAACGTTCGTTCCGGACGCGGACGTCGAGGGTATTCGCACCTTCCTGCTGACTGCAGGCGCCATCGGTATTCTGTACAAAATCAACGCATCGATATCCGGCGCCGAAATGGGCTGCCAGGGCGAGGTTGGTGTGGCCTGCTCGATGGCGGCCGGCGGGCTTTCGGCGGCGCTCGGCGGCAGCAATGATTGCGTCGAGGAAGCCGCCGAGATCGGCATGGAGCACAACCTCGGCCTTACCTGCGACCCGATCGGCGGGCTGGTGCAAATACCCTGCATCGAGCGCAATGCGATGGGCGCCGTGAAGGCGATCAACGCGGCGACGCTCGCGGCGCACGGCGATGGTACGCACAAGGTTACGCTCGACCAGGTCATCGAAACGATGCGGCAGACGGGACTCGACATGCAGTCGAACTACAAGGAAACTTCCCGGGGCGGCCTCGCGGTCAACGTTCCGGAATGCTGAGCCAGGGAGACTCTGATGAATTCACATCGCACACGTTGCGTTCATTCGGCCTGTGGTTTGGCGCGATCCGCCGCGCGTATGTCGATACTCGCAAGGAGCGCAACAAAGCCACAGGCCGAATGAACGCAACCCTGCACTTATCAATGAATAATGATGGGACGAACGGTCGTCGGGCAAGGCCGCGTTGCTCGTCACTCGTGTACGTAAAGTACAGGTCGCTCCTCGCGCCTTGCCTGGCCCAACGACCCTTCGTCGTGTGTGATGTGAATTCATCAGAATCTCCCTTGTAACGATGCTGGACATCGTCATGCTCGTGGCCGGTATGGCCGTGCTGATCAAGGCGGCCGACATGCTGGTCGAAGGCGCGTCCTCATTGGCGTTTCGCTTTGGCATTTCGGCGTTGACGATCGGGCTGACCGTCGTATCCTTCGGCACGTCGATGCCGGAATTGTTCGTGACAATGTCGGCGGCATTACAGAACAACGCGGACCTCGCGGTCGCAAATGTCATCGGCAGCAATATCTTCAATATTCTCGTCGTGCTCGGCGTCGCCGCGATCATCTGCCCGTTGCCGGTCAAGGACCAGACCGTGCTGTCGGAAATCCCGTTCTCTCTGACGGCCGCGTTGCTGGTCGGTTTCCTGGCGAATACCGCATTGTTTACTGCGAAGGTCGAGCTCAGTATCAGCCGCGTCGACGGCCTGATACTGCTGTTCTTCTTCGTGCTGTTCATGCTGTACGTCTACAAGACGTCGAAAGCATCGGGCGAAAACCCGTTTGCAATCGAACCCAAAGGAACCGTGCCCCGGTCGCTGTTGTTCGTCGCGGTCGGCGTCGCCGGCCTTTACCTCGGTGGCAAGTGGGTGGTTTCAGGTGCTCTCGGGGTCGCGGAAATGCTTGGCGTCAGCGATGCTGTCGTGGGCCTGACCATCATCGCGATCGGCACCTCGTTGCCGGAACTCGTCGGCTCCGCTGTCGCGGCCTATCGCAAGGAGA
>JBFIQH010000250.1:0-4016 GCA_041609735.1 Woeseiaceae bacterium
ATCAGCGGTGGCGTCACGAATAATAACGGTCATTTCTCGTGTTGTTGTTCGACTGTTAAATATAGTTCGACGGTAGCCGGTATCGTATCTTCAACAGACTAACATCGACAATCACGATGGGGAATGATCGATGGATACGACAATTAATTGGCCACGAAAAAACGCGACTCGCACAGTCATCCTTGCGATTCGACGCTTCGGGACGACTTTCGGTTTCGGCCGCCGTTTTTATTGGTGCCCCGACCATGATGGACTCGGATCGCCTATGGGCGATCCTCGGGGCTTCGCCCCGCCTGCACTTTGCGCAGGCGTCCAAAACGCTGTCGCGTTTTGTCGAACAATGTCCTAATCAGTAGGTCAGGGCACCAATAAAAAAAGCGGACCTGCGGCCCGCCGTTTTTATTGGTGCCCCGACCATGATTCGAACATGGGACCCTCAGATTAGGAATCTGATGCTCTATCCGACTGAGCTACCGGGGCGATCCGTGCGCGATTGTAGCAGACCTCTGACGAGCTGATAGGCGTCGAGCGCACGTTGTCGCGTATCGGCGAGATTGACGATCGGTTGCGGATAATCGACGCCAATACGGACCTTCGCCAGCTGCTGTGTCATGCCGTCGGCCTTCCACGGCTCGTGAATATTTGCAGTCGGTAAATCGGCCAGCTCGGGCACCCAGCGGCGAATGTAATTGCCGTCCGGATCGAATTTGGCGCTTTGCAGCACCGGGTTGAAGATGCGGAAGTAAGGCGCGGCGTCGGTGCCACAGCCGGCTACCCATTGCCAGCCTGCCGAGTTGTTTGCGAGGTCTGCGTCGACCAGCGTGTCGAGAAACCAGTCGGCACCCGTTTGCCAGTCGATCATCAGATTCTTGACGAGAAACGATGCAACGATCATGCGGACGCGGTTGTGCATCCAACCGGTCTGCCACAATTGCCGCATGCCGGCGTCGATTAGCGGATACCCGGTGGCACCTCTCTGCCAGGCCTCCTTCGCACCGGTGTCGTTCGTCCACGGAAAATGCTCGAACTCCGGCCGCAACGGCTCTTCGGGAAGGCGCGGAAAGTGAAACAGCAGGTAGGACGAAAACTCTCGCCAGTAGAGCTGCCGAATCAAGGCTTCGCTACCTTTGCTGCTGGTCGATTTCGACGCTTCGGATCGCAGTGCGTGCCAGGCCTGGCGCGGGCTGAGTTCGCCGAAGTGCAGGAACGGCGACAACCTGGACGTAATGTCGAGATCCGGCCGGTCGCGCTGCGCGGCATACAGGTGGGCATTGTCCACGGCGGCGTCCAGCTGGTTCAGGGCACCGTTTTCGCCGGGTTGCCAGGTGTTTCGCAAACCGTCGGACCAGTCCGGCGCCACGGGCAATAGCCGGAGGTCGTCGATCCGCAAGGACCCGGCGACTGCTGCGAAGATCATCTTGCGCGGTGCCGGTCGGGGTGGCGCCGGGTCTCCACGTTCGACGGCGGATTTCCAGTACGGCGTAAACACCTTGAAGGGCGTCCCGCCCCGGGTCGCAATCGCGTTGGGCGGCGTAAGCAACGCGTCATCGAAACCGTGCAGTTCGATGTCGTTTGCCAGGTTCTGTTCCAGCAAGTCCTCCTCATCGCGGGAGAAAGACTCGTAGCGATGCGAAAAGAAGACCTCGCTGGCGCCGGTTTCGGCAACGATGCGCCCGATTGCCGATGCAGCGTCGCCGCACGCTACCACGAGCGAGCCGCCAAGATGCTGCAGCGAGCGGTCGAGGCTCGACAAGCTGTGGTGCAGCCACCAGGCACTGGCGCCGCCGAGCGGGTGACCGGGATCGTGAACATAAACGGCAATGATCGGGCGGCCCGACTCGGCCGCCGCGATCAGCGGTGTGTTATCCGTCAGGCGCAAATTGCGCCGGAACCAGACGATGGCGGGTGGGTTCACGATCGCTCCTGCGGTCGAAAACCGCAGTCTACTTGGGCCAAATCCCACAGGTTGTATGGGAATGTAACAAACGGTAACCCCCCGCGAATGCCCGATTTCACCTGTGTATGGTCTGTTCTCGGAACTTTGGAGAGGCAGATGACATCGGTAGCGGCAAAAGCGCTCAGCTGGACGGAGGCGGGCATGGTCCCGGACCGCGTAATCCGCCACGGCATCCGTCGCCTGCTTGCGCGCAAGCGGCAGGAGATTCGTGCAGACGATATCGAGCATGCGGCACAGCTGACCAACCGCTTTGTCGACATGATGAGCGTTGCGCCGGTCGCGCTGGTCCCGGAGCTTGCCAACGAGCAGCACTACGAAGTGCCTGCAGCTTTCTTCGAGGAGGTTCTGGGCCAGCATCGGAAGTACAGCTGCGGCTACTGGGGTGGAGACGCCGGCAATCTCAACGAAGCCGAAGCCGCGGCGCTGGAACGAACCGTCGAGCGGGCCGATATATCTGACGGCATGTCGGTACTGGATCTTGGCTGCGGATGGGGCTCGCTGTCGTTATGGATCGCCGAGCGCTTTCCAGGTGCATCCGTCGTCTCCGTGTCGAACTCGCAATCGCAGCGCGACTACATCGTGGCGCAGGCTAAATTGCGGGGACTCGGTAACATCGACGTTCACGTCTGTGACATGAACGACTTCGATGCGGGCCGCACGTTTGATCGCATCGTGTCGATCGAAATGTTCGAGCACATGCGGAATTACCGTGAGCTTTTTCGTCGTATCGCGACGTGGCTGAACGACGACGGCCGATTCTTCATGCATATCTTCACGCATAGATCCACGCCTTATGAATTCATCGATCGTGGACCCAGCGACTGGATGAGCCGGCATTTCTTCTCCGGTGGCATCATGCCGAGCGCCGACCTGCCGCTGCGGTTCGCCGACGATCTCGCGATCGAGTCTCGCTGGCACTGGTCCGGCGTTCATTACGCCAGGACCAGTAACGCCTGGCTGTCGCGCATGGACGAGCGTCGCCCGGCCATCATGCCGATACTCGAAGCGACGTACGGCAAACAGAATGCCGACCAATGGTGGATGCGCTGGCGCATGTTTTTCATGGCCTGCGCTGAGCTGTTCGACTACGACGACGGGCAGGAGTGGTTTGTCAGCCACTACCGCTTCGCCAAGGCGGGCCGCTGACATGAAATTCGTCGCCAACTTCCTGCTGTTCCAGTTCGCGTGGTTCGCATCGGTGCTCGGCGCTGCCAACGGCATGCCGGCCGCGGGCCCGGCGGCCGTCGTGCTGGTCGTCGCAATCCACCTTTGGTTCGCCGAGCGGCCGGCATCCGAGCTGGCCCTGGTTCTCGCGTGCGGTGCGATCGGCGCGTTTTTCGACAGCCTGCTCGTGACGTCCGGCTGGGTTGCCTACGCGTCAGGCATGTTTGCCGCCGGCGTCGCACCGTACTGGATCATCACGATGTGGATGTCGTTCGCAACGACACTGAATGTCTCACTGGGTTGGATGCACGGCAGGCCGCTGCTGTCCGCAGCGATGGGGCTCGTTGCCGGGCCACTGACCTATCTCGCCGGTGCAAGACTGGGCGGCATCCAGCTGCTCGACCCGGTTGCGGCGCTCGTAGCGCTCGGCATCGGCTGGGGCCTGATGATGCCGATGCTTCTTAGCCTTGCGAGGAAGCTCGACGGAATGACGGCGCAACCGGCGGCCCAGGCGAGCGGAGCATAAAAACATGCGATTACGTAAATGTTTGGTCACACTTGCAGCGCTGGCGATGTCGGCACCGCTTGCGCTGCAAGCGGCAAATGAAGAGCCGTCGCGTGCCCTGCAGTTCAATGTCTTCCTCGACGAGTCGCCGATCGGCTACCACCGCTTCGAGATCGAGACCCAAGAGAATGGCATGCGCAGTGTCAGGAGCGAGGCACAGTTTGACGTCAAGTTCCTGTTTTTCACCGCCTACAAGTACCGACACCAGAACGCCGAGCTTTGGAACGACGACTGCCTGGTCGAAATCAATGCCGCAACGGATTCCAACGGCAAGGAGAGCGACGTCAGTGGTGAGCGCACTGAATCGGGCTTCTCGGTTCAGAAGGACGG
>JBFIQH010000251.1:0-4016 GCA_041609735.1 Woeseiaceae bacterium
AAGGTTACAAAGAATCTAACAAAGAATGGGGTCGAACCGATTTAAAAGGCACTGAGCCGGCCGGCTCAGTGCCTTTTAAATCGGTTCGACCCCATTCTTTGTTAGATTCTTTGTAACCTTTCGGCGCCGGGGGCGCTATAACGGGTATCAGAAACCCCGTAAGGACAACCCCATGCGCAGATTTACAGCTTTGATCGCCTGCCTGTTACTCGTCGTGCCGATACCGGGCCTCGCGGCGATCGACGCCAGCGGCCTGCCGGCCAACTCGACCTGGTACCTGCATGCCGATTTCAATGCAATGAAACAGTCGAGCGCCGGCAAGGCGCTGTACGACTGGATCGACAGGGAAATTTTCAGTGAGGTGCACAGCGAGGCCGGCATCGATCTGCGCGAGGAGCTCGACTCCGTTACGACATACTCGGCGCCCGGTGACGGGGCCGTCATGGTCATACAGGGTCGCATCAGTGACAAGACCCGCGACAAGCTGCTGGCGATTTCGGCAGCGGCCGAGCGCTTCGAGACGCTGGAGTCGAACGGCAAGACCTACTACTTCGTCGAGGGCGACAAAGACCTGAAGGGCGAACACGCAGAGGTCTCCGGCTTCGACGGCGAGATCTACTTCAGCTTCGACGTGCGCAACAAGCTGCTGCTGGCGGCGAAGAAGAAACAGATGGAAGCGCTGCTCGCGAACGGTGGACGGCTGAAAGCGCAGCAGAACCACAAGGGCGTGCTGATCGTCCTGACGGCGGAGAAAAGCCTGATCCAGGCCGGCATGGACACCGACGGGTTCAATACCGACGGCGAAGGATTCCAGTCCAACATTTTGCGCAACACGAAACAGGTAGCGCTGATGATCGCCGAGGCAGCCGACAAGCTGTCATTCGAGGCGCTGCTGGTCGCAACGGAACCAAAAACCGCGCAGTCGCTAGGCAGCGTCATTCGCGGCCTGATCGCGCTGGTTGCATTTGACGAGGACATGGACCCGGGCATGGCCGAGGTGATCCAGACCGCGAAAGTCGATGTCGACGATGTCCGGTTGAAGCTGAGTATCGCGATGTCGCCGGAGTCGTTTGCAGCAGCGCTGGACTGAAGAGCGACCGAGCGTCGATCGTGGCAACCGACGAGTCCCGGCTGATCGATGAAGCGCGCGCGGGTTCGGTGTCGGCGTTTACCGAACTGGTGGAGGCCTACAAACTGCGCCTTTTGCGGTTCCTGCTGACGCGCTGCACGAGCCATGCCGACGCCGAAGATGCGCTGCAGGACACGTTCGTCAATGCATGGCGTTACCTCGACAGCTACGACGCGCGCTGGCGTTTCAGCACCTGGCTGTACCGCATTGCTGTCAACAACGCGGCACGACTCAACTCGCCGGTCACCGAGCCGGCAGACGATATCGTCGACGACCGCGGTGACCCGCTCGCCGCCTGTATCGCCGAGTCGGAGCGCGAAAACCTGTGGCTGAGCGCGCGGCGGCTGCTGAGCGACGAGGTGTATGCAGCAATGTGGTTGCGTTACGTCGAGGACATGTCGATCCGCGACGTCGCCAGCGTGCTCGACCGCTCGAACACGTGGACAAAAGTGAACCTGCACCGCGGTCGGCAGGTTCTCGATGCCGAACTGAACAAGCCATCGGCGAAGGAGCAAAAAGCGTATGGATAAACTCGCCAAAGCACTGCGTGACGACGCTGCTCGAATCGACGTCAAGGTATCGGCGGAGCTCGACAGGCGACTGCATGCGTCGATCGAAAACGCGCCGTCGCCAGCGGCACGAAAAAAGGCTGTGCGCAAACCGGCCACAAGCATCAAGTGGGCAAGCGCGCTCACGGGCGTCGCGCTTGCCGCCACCGTCATTTTTGTTGTCAATTTCGACCAGCCGCAGGCGCCGGCGGCCGTCGTGCCGCCGCTGCAAACGGTGACCGGTGTACTGCCGCGCCTGAACACCGAGACAGCCGTGTTCACAGCCCCGCTGACCGAAGAACTCGAAAATCTTGAAGCGGACCTCCGGAAAGCCGAGCGGGCCGTTAAACGAGAAATCGGGCTCGGGTTGTAGCGAGCTGCCACGGCGCCGAGTCGCCGAAAACCGCATGGTTGCGCGGGTTCGGGCGCCTGTGAAACTGTGGAAATCGCCCAATCAATCCCTTATGCTGCCTCAATAACAAGAACAAGCGGCCGCGGCGCCGTCGCAGCCAGACAAAACGCACTGAACGATAGGGGATGCACGCTGTATGCCTTTTGCCGTTGTTTTGATCCTGCTCGTCGTAGGCTCCATTCTTTTTCACCTGCTAAGCCCCTGGACATTCACACCGCTTGCATCGCACTGGGGCGAGGTCGATTTCACGGTCGACATCACGCTGTGGGTGACCGGCGTCGTCTTCGTTGCCGTCAACATTTTCATGGCGGTGGCGATCATCAAGTTCCGGCATCGCGAAGGCGTCGAGTCAAAAGCGAAGTACGAACCGGAAAACAAGAACCTCGAGGTGTGGCTGACGGTGCTGACGGCCATCGGTGTCGCCGCGATGCTGACGCCGGGGCTGCTCGTCTGGGAAAAGTTCGTCAACGTGCCGGAAGAGGCACACGTCGTCGAGGCCGTCGGCCAGCAATGGCACTGGACGTTTCGCTACCCGGGCGAAGACGGTCGCTTCGGTGAAGTCGATGCGGAACGTATCTCGAGCGAAAACCCGTTTGGCATCGACCCCGACGATCCGCACGGCCAGGACGACGTCCTCGTTATGGGCGCCGAGGCGCACATCCCGCTGAAACAGCCGGTCAAGTTCCTGCTGCGCTCGAAAGACGTGCTGCACGACTTCGCCGTTGCGCAGTTCCGCGTCAAGATGGACCTGGTGCCCGGCATGAATACCTATCTCTGGCTGACGCCGACCGAGCCGGGCCGTTACGAGATCCTCTGCGAGGAGCTGTGCGGTATCGCGCACCACACGATGCGCGGCGCCGTCGTCGTCGAGGAAGCGGCCGACTTCGACAACTGGCTGGCACAGCACCCGACGTTCGCTGACACGCAAGGCCAGATGGCGGGCAACGCGACCGTCGGCAGGGCGCAGTATGCCGTCTGCGCCGCCTGCCACGGGCAGCAGGGCGAAGGCCTGCAGGCACTGAACGCGCCCAAACTGACGGGGCAAAGCGAGTGGTATCTCAGGCGGCAAATCAAGGCGTATAAGAGCGGCCTGCGCGGCACGCACGCCGACGACGTCTACGGCAAGCAAATGGCGCCGATGGCGGCGACGCTGGTGGACGATGCCGCGATCAACAACGTCATCGCGTATATCCAGTCGCTGCCGGACGAGCCGGCGCCGACGACCATCGCCGGTGACGTTGCGCACGGCGCGGACATGTACCGCATCTGCGCTTACTGCCACGGCGACAACGGCATGGGCAACGAAGCGCTGAACGCGCCGCGCACTGCCGGCATGAGCGACTGGTACACAGCGCGGCAGCTACAGAACTTCAAGAGCGGCGTGCGCGGCAGCCATCCGCAGGACTACTACGGAATGCAGATGGGTTTCATGGGCCGCATATTGCCGGACGACCAGGCGATCAATGACCTGGTCGCTTACATCAATACACTGCCTGCGGAGACGACGCAGGTCGCCGCGCTGACGGACGAGGATTAGAGTTATGGCGTACGTTGCAATAGCCGATCGCGATCACGAAATCGAACATCACGATCCGCAAACGTTCATCACGAAGTACGTCTGGAGCCAGGACCACAAGGTCATCGCGATCCAGTACGGTGGCACTGCGATTTTCGTCGGCGTCATCGCGCTGGTCCTGTCCGCGATGATGCGCCTGCAGCTCGGCTTCCCGGACACGTTCTCGTTCATCAACCCGGAAAACTACTACCAGTTCATCACGATGCACGGGATGATCATGGTTATCTACCTGCTGACGGCGCTGTTCCTTGGCGGCTTCGGCAATTACCTGATCCCGTTGATGTGCGGCTCGCGGGACATGGTGTTCCCGTACATGAACATGCTCAGTTACTGGGTGTACCTGCTGTCCGT
>JBFIQH010000252.1:0-3997 GCA_041609735.1 Woeseiaceae bacterium
GCGGGCTTCCTCCGCCGGAACGGCACGGTTACGGTCCTCACCGGCGCCGGCGTGAGTGCCGCATCGGGCATTCCCGAGTATCGCGATCGCAACGGCAACTGGAAGCATGCGAAGCCGGTGCAGTTTGCCGACTTCCGGTCCTCGGCGGCGGTTCGCCGCCGCTACTGGGCGCGGAGCTTCGCCGGCTGGAATCGCATTCGACGAGCGGTGCCCAACGACGCCCACCGCGCCCTCGCCCGGCTGGAGCAGCTCGCCGTTTGTCGGCACCTGGTCACCCAGAACGTTGACGGCCTGCACCAGCGCGCAGGCCATCGCCTGGTGACGGACCTGCACGGCAGGCTCGATGCCGTCACTTGCCTGGAATGTGGTCACCGGGTCGATCGCGAACACTGGCAAGCCGGGCTCGAAGCGCTGAACCGCGGCTGGGACGATCGCGTCGCCGAGATCAGGCCTGATGGCGACGTCGAGCTGGTCGCCGGCGACGAGCAACGCTTCGTCGTGCCATCCTGCAGCGAGTGCGACGGCATCATGAAACCGGATGTCGTGTTTTTCGGAGAGAGCGTGCCTCGCGACCGGGTCGACACCGTTAGCGAGGCGATTGGCAAGTCCGGCGCTCTGTTGATCGTCGGCTCGTCGCTGATGGTGTTCTCGGGATTTCGTTTCGCGCGCCTCGCCCTTGAAGCCGGCATGCCGATCGCCATCGTCAATAAAGGCCGGACACGAGCAGACGACATGGCAACGCTGAAAATCGAAGCGGACTGCGGCGCCCTGTTGTGCGATGCGTTGCAGCACATCGAGACCGGTGCGGTCGCCGCCGGACAAGCCCATTGACCGTCGACTGGCGCGTCGTATTCGAAAGCCGCAATCGCGCGCAATGCTCGGATCGGGCGCTCGTCCTCGCCGCCGCCGAGATTCCGCACCAGCTCGTCGACGATGCCGGGGGCTGCGCGCTGCTGGTGCCGGCGGAATATTCCGGCCAGGCGGTCAAAGAGCTGCACCTGTACGACGAGGAGAACCCGCCGCCGGTGATTCGCAAACCGCGAAAGCTTCCGGAGCACGACGCAATGCCCGGCATTGCGGCGTTCATTATTGTTATCTGCCTCGTCGCCGGCTTTGACGGTTATGCATTTTTCGGCGAAAACTGGCGCGCGGCCGGGCGGATCGACGGCGAGCTGATACGCAGCGGCGAGTGGTGGCGGCTTTTTACCGCGCTGACGCTGCATTCCGGCATGCCGCACCTGGCCGGCAATCTCGTTTTCGGGACTTTTTTCGGCTACCTGGCCGGGCGTTTGCTGGGCTCGGGGGTCGCATGGCTGACGATTGTCGTGACCGCAGCCGGCGGCAACCTGCTCAATACGCTGCTGCTCGAGTCGACGCACCGATCGATCGGCGCCTCGACCGCCGTGTTTGCGGCACTGGGCCTCGTGGCCGGCTACGTCTGGCGCGCCAAACTGATGTCGCAGGAACGGTGGTCGTATCGTCTCGGGCCCATCGTCGGCGGCCTGGCGTTGCTGATGTATACCGGCACCGGCGACGCGAATACCGACATCGGCGCACACCTGATGGGCTTTGTCAGCGGCTTCGGCGGCGGCATGTTGCTGGTGCGGGCGACCGCGTCGCTGTCGTTGCAACGCGTGCAACGCGTGTGCGGCATCATTGCGATCGCGCTGCTGCTCGTCGCCTGGACCGCCGCGCTGACAAATTCGGCGGCCGGTGCATTGATGTAGAATCCCCGCTGTTCCGGGGCCCCAGCAGTCAAGAATGAAAAAAATCCTGCTGTTTCTGTTGCTTATCGTCATCCTCCTGCTGGCCGCCGCGCGCGTACGGTACGGCGGCGGCGAACCGTACCCGGACCTGACGACGACGCCGCGCCTCGACGCCAGTGCACTCGAAACCGTCCTGACCTACCCCGAACCGATCGGCAATGTCGCGGTCAGCGCGGACGGACGTGTATTTTTTACCGTCCACCCGGAATCGCGCCCGACCGGCAACCGGCTGCTCGAATTCGTCGACGGTGCATCAGTGCCTTACCCGGATATAGGTTCGCAGCTGGAACTCTTCGACACCGTGCTCGGTCTCGTCATCGATCGCCAGAATCGACTCTGGTCAATCGATCACGGCTTTCACGGCCTGCGCTCGCCGCGACTGCTCGCATTCGACCTCGAAGACGGCGACATCCTGCTCGACTACTCGTTTACACAGGACATCGCGCCGGCCGGGTCGTTCCTGCAGGACGTGCAGGTCAGCGCCGACGGCTCTACCGTCGTCATTGCCGACGCGAGTTTTTTGCGCAAACGGCCGGCACTCGTAGTTATTGACGTGACGACGGGCAACATCCGGCGAGTGCTCGAAGGCGATCCATCGGTTGCCGCCGAAAAAACGTTGATTCGATCCGGCGAGATCGACATGTCATTCCTGTTCGGCATCTATTCGCTGCGCGGCGGTGTGGACGGCATCACTTTTGGCCCGGAATGGTTATACTTCGGCGCACTCAGTGGTTCCGGTCTTTACCGGGTGCGGCTTGCCGACCTGAAAAACGGTGACCTGACGGCATCCGAACTGGCGAGTCGCGTCGAGCGCGTCGCCGACAAGCCACTGAGCGATGGTCTCAGTATCGATGTCGACGGTAGCGTCTACATCACTGACGTCGAGCACAACGCCATCAGTGTCATCGACAGCAGCGGCAACCTGCAAACGCTTGTCCGGTCGCCGGACATCCGCTGGCCCGACGCGCTGTCGTTCGGGCCGGACGGCTGGCTCTACGTTGCCGACAGTGCGCTACAGGATGTCATCCTGAAATCGCGCGGACATGTCGAGGCACAGGCGCCGTACAAAATATTTCGCATTAACACCGGCACGGAAGGATTTCCGGGCCAATAAACGGATTTTTTAAAGGAACAGGAATGACTACAGAATCAGCACCGATTGAAGCGATCAAAAACGCCAATGTCGACAAAATAGTCGAGTGGCTGCAGACAGAAGGCGTGGCGTTCGGCATTGACCTGGCGGCTGCGCTGGCCATTTTCATTGTTGGTCGCATAGCGGTCGGCTTTGTCGTGCGCGGTGTCCGCATTGCGATGCGCAAGAACAACGTCGAGAAGACCCTCGAAACCTTTATTTGCAACCTGATTCGATGGGCCCTGATGGTCGTCGTCATCATTGCCGCGATCGCACATGTCGGCATCGAGACGACGTCGTTTATCGCAGTATTCGGCGCCGCCGGTCTTGCCATCGGCCTGGCACTACAGGGTTCCCTGTCCAATTTCGCGGCAGGCGTACTGATCGTGCTGTTCCGACCGTATCGCGTCGGCGACTGGATCGAAGCCGCCGGCATATCGGGCACGGTCGAGCAGGTACAGATACTGACGACGATTCTGACGACCGGCGACAACAAACAGGTCATCGTGCCGAACAGCCAGATCATGGACAGCATCATCACGAACTATTCTGCGAAGGACAAGCGCCGCATCGACCTCGTCATCGGCGTCAGTTACGACGACGATATCGACAAGGTGCGCAAAACGCTGCAAGACATCATCTCGAGCGACGAGCGCATCCTGAAAGATCCTGCGCCGAAGATTGCCGTGTCAGAGCTTGCCGACAGCAGCGTAAACTTTGTCGTGCGGCCGTGGTCCAA
Organism: Woeseiaceae bacterium; assembly: GCA_041609735.1. GTDB lineage: Bacteria > Pseudomonadota > Gammaproteobacteria > Steroidobacterales > Woeseiaceae > UBA1847. The sequence continues at coordinate 3,638 of JBFIQH010000252.1, forward strand.
AACGGAAGACTACTGGAGCGTGCGATTCGACCTGATGGAAACGATCAAGAAACGGTTCGACCAGGAAAACATCACGTTCCCGTTCCCGCAGCAGGATGTGCATATCATCCGCGACGCCGCCGACTAGCGTTCGGACAGCCTTGCCTGGCGGTGCCGGTCAACCGGACGCGTCGCCGGCCGTTATACTGATTGATGGTGGCCTCTGTACGGCGAAGGATCATGCGAAACCTTGCTCATCTAGCGGTGTTGATCGTGCTCTCGGCCTGCGCCGCCCACCCGGACCCGATCGTCGACATGAAGGGCGTCGACCCGGAAGCGCTGGCGCAGGACTGGCGCGAGTGCGAGAGCTATTCCAAGGAA
>JBFIQH010000253.1:0-3941 GCA_041609735.1 Woeseiaceae bacterium
CAGTTGGCCTTCGGGCTACCTTGCTTGCCGCCTTCGTGGTGGTTTTCCTGGCTGTTTTCTTGGCTGTTTTCTTGGCGGCCTTCTTGTTCGCAGTCTTGGTCGTCTTTCCGGATGCGCTTGTCGAACGTTTACTGGCAGACATCGTGTCGCTCCTGTCTGAAATTAAAGTTAAAAAAAGTGTGTGTCACTAACGCCGAGCAACATTCGTGCCAGCGCCGTTAACACGGCCACGGTTACGGTGGCAGCGTATAAGCCGCGGTGGCTGCAGTCGGCTGCGCGATCATTGTGCACCCGCGCCTCACCGCGCACCAAAGTGTGGCGCCAAGCATCGAGGCGGGACTACCCATCATGGCCTCGCGACCGACGTGCTGTTGGCGTGTGTAGCAGCGGCGTTGCCATAAGCGATAACGCACGCGAGCCTTTTCAACACGGGAGCGGCCAAAAAAGAGCACGCGGCTATTCGCCGCGTGCCTTTCCCGCATCCCTGACGATAGTTCGCCGGGAATCAAGGTGTTGTCGAACTACTTGCCGAAGCTGTAGGTGACGTCGAACGACAGGAACTCGGCGTCGCCGTCGTCAATCATCAGCTGGCCGTACTCACCACGAAGACCGAGGCGCTTGTTAAAGCTGTAGTTGCCACCCAGCGCCCACGCGAAATCGTCATCGTAGGCTTTCTGGCTGAACGGGCCACTGAAGCCTTCGGCTTTCAGGTCCATTTCATAGTAGCTCCAGCCCAGCCGGCCGTAGCCCTGGAAACGCTGTGCAAACGGGTAGGACAACTTCGTCGACAACTCGTAAACGTTGCCGTCGATCTTGACCGGGCCACCGCCGATAGCGTCTTCCGCTTCGAACAGGCGCTGGTACGAACCTTCGAACGCAAGGTTCTGGCTCCACTGGTAACCGCCGAACAGCTTGAACGTCGGCGCCGAATCTTTGAACTCGCCGGACTCCAGGCGATAGCCACCACTGCCGACACCGGCATAAAAGTCAGCTGCATTGGCCGACATGGCGGGAATGCCGAGAGCACCGAGCGCGATCAGCATCAATTTGGTATTCATCGGTAAAAGGCCCTCCTCGGACCTGCAATACCCCTCTAACAGGGCGGCCGTATCATACTGGCGGCAGTTTTACTGTCAATCGCTATAACTGTAATTAAATCAACGCTTTGTATTAGCATCATGCGTTACGTGACGCCCGTCTGCCGCGGCGGCACGCAAGCCACATCCTGGCCAGAGTATCCGGCACAGGGCTCGCGCCCGGAACGTGATGCGCCGCGCCGGACGCGTTACACTCCCCGCTCGCCCGGCTCGGAATAACAATAATGACAATCAACTGGGTCCTCGCGGAAAGCTCGCGCATGCGTTACGCATCCTGCTCGTCGATGTATTTCGCGCAGGGCATTCCCTACGGCTTGATGAACATCGCCATCCCCGCCTGGCTGGCCAGCCAGGGTGTCGGCGCTGGCCAGATCTCGTCGTTCCTCGCCGTCATCATCCTGCCGTGGGCCTTTAAGTTATTGTCCGGTCCGCTGATGGACCGCTACCAGTTCCTCGCGATGGGCAGACGCCGACCGTGGGTGCTCGGCGCACAGCTCGGTATGACGCTGTCGTTTTTCAGCCTCGTGCTCATCGACAACCCGGCCGAACAGATCGGGCTTCTGACGGCGCTCGGTCTGCTGATCAACGTGTTCGCGGCCACGCAGGATGTCGCCGTCGACGGCATGGCGATCGACGTCACGCCCGTTGACGAGCAGGGCCGCCTGAACGGATTCATGGTGTTCGGCAAGGCCATTGGCTGGGCAATGACCTCGGCGATAACGGGGACGATGCTGGTCGCGTTCGGCCTCGGCGTCACCGCGATCGCCGCGGCGGCCGTACAGGCCTTCATATTGCTGGGCTTCATGCTGACCGTGGAGCGTCGCGGCGAGCGCCGCCTGCCGTGGACCTTCGGTGATGCGATGTCCGACCGGCGCAGCGGCAATTCATTCGCTAATGTGCTGAAGAGTCTGAACACGGTACTGTGGTCCCGCGTCAGCCTGATTGTCATGGCGATCATGGTCGTCGACGGTTTTATTGACGGCTATGGCAACGCGTTGATGCCGATTGCCGCGGTCAACCTGTTTGGTTTTACGTCGCCGCAATGGTCCAACCTCGTTGCCATGATGGGTCTCGCAGGTGCCGCGGTGGCGCTCGCAATGGGCCCGATGATCGATCGTTTCGGCGCCAAACGGATGTTGATAACGACAATTTTGCTGGTTGCCGTACACGCCTTTCTGCTCGCGAAGACGCAATACCTGTGGGAGAACACGACCTACGTCAAGGCGATGCTTGCCGCCTGGGTGATGCTGAAACCGGTAACGATGGTGTGCATGATCGCGCTGGCCATGGCTGTTTGCTCCAGCGCGACGTCGGCCACGCAGTTTGCCATCTACATGTCGCTGGCCAATCTCGGTTCGTCAGCCGGCTCGAAGACTTACGGCACCATCGCCGAGCAGACCTCCTACGTCGAGGCCTACCTGCTGCTGGGCGCAATCACGATCGCGATGATCGCGATCACGTTCCTGCATCGACACAGGCCCGAGCACGCTCCTGTTCGCAAGCATGCTCGAGGGTACGCGGTGGCCATGGGCACCGGTGGCGGCGGCGTGTATTTTTCAGGCGCGATGCGCTGCCCGAAATGCCGTGCCGACATGGAGCAGGTCGTCATCGACGGCACCGAGGTCGATCGTTGCCTTTCCTGTCACGGCCTGTGGTTCGACGACGGCGAACTGGACAAGCTCCGCCACAAGGAGGCGGCGGCAGCGCTCGACATCGGCAACATCAGGACCGGCAAGCAGCACAACAGCATCGAACACTATCGATGCCCGCGCTGCGCCGGTGAGATGAATCGGCTGGTCGACCCTAAGCAACGGCACATCTGGTTCGAGCAGTGCGATTCCTGTCGCGGCTCATTCTTCGATGCCGGCGAACTGACCGACCTCGCGACACTATCGGTGTCGGATTTTTTCAGGCGCTATCTGGCGCCGGAGCGCAGCTAGCGCCTGTCAGGAAAATTTTTCTGCCCGCAGCACCCGCACGTCGTGTTCGAACAGGATCATCGCGTAATCGTCGTAGTACCGGTCGCTGACCGTCTTCGCGATTTGCTCCGCGAGCGCCTGGCTGCAGACAACCTCGATGCGGACGTTGCTGCTCACCGACCAGCCGGCACTGCGGCTGCCGCGGCTTCCGGAACCACGCGCGTTGGTGACCGTGTAGCCGGACACCTTCAGGGATTCCAGCAATTCGCAGAGCTCGGTCTCGAGGATCGACTCGGTAATGATCGTGACCAGTTTGCGCTCGACATTCAGCATGGCTCTATCCTGCAACGCCGTGGAGGGTCGTTGCAATCAGGTAATACACCGGGATGCCGACGAAGATGTTGAAGGGGAACGTGACGCCCAATGATGCCGTCAGCGACAGGGACGGGTTCGCCGCCGGTAACGCGATCCGGATCGCGGCCGGTGCCGCGATATAGGACGCGCTGCCGGCCAGGATCGCGAGCAGCGTCGTGCCGCCCGGCGTCAGCCCGATCGACCAACCGACGACAGCGCCGATGGCCCCGAGCGGAATCGGCGCCAGGAGTCCGAAGGCGACCAGAAACACGCTTCTTTGCCGCACTGCCTGGACCTGACCGGCGGCTATAAGGCCCATCTCGAGCAGGAACAGCGCCAGCACGCCCTTGAACAGGTCAAAGAACAGCGGCTCGAGCGGCGCAATGCCGTGCGGGCCGGCGAGCCAGCCAATCACGAGGCCGCCCACGAGCAACACGATACTCTTGCCGAGCAACACCTCGTGCAGCAGCCGCCCCCACTTTCCGGCCGCCTGGTGACGGCGCGCCAGCACGACGCCGACAATGATTGCCGGCACCACGAGAAGCACGAGAAACAGCGGCAGCTGCGAGTC
>JBFIQH010000254.1:0-3878 GCA_041609735.1 Woeseiaceae bacterium
AGCACGACCTGCGGCTGCGGATCCTCCTTCACCGTCTGAACCGGCAACGGACGAGCCGCAAGTCATTGCGGCCGTCGACCTCGGCTCCAACAGCTTTCACATGATCGTCGGCGAGCTGCGCCACGGCCAGCTCACTATCATAGATCGTCTCAGGGAAACCGTACGCCTCGCCGAGGGCCTGTCCGACGACGGCACGTTGTCGCCGGCAGCCCGGGAGCGCTCGATCGCCTGCCTGGCGCAGTTTGGCGAGCGATTGCGCGCGATGCATGCGGCCAATGTGCGTGCAGCCGGCACCAGCACCATCCGTCGTGCTCGCGAAGACCTCGGGTTCATGACCGAGGCCGAAGCGGCGCTCGGCCATCCGATCGAAGTGATTTCCGGCATCGAGGAAGCCCGCCTGATTTACAAGGGCGTGACGCACAGCCTGCCGCCCAACGATGGACTGCGCCTCGTGCTCGATATCGGTGGCGGCAGCACCGAGGTCATCCTCGGTCGTGGCGACGAGCCGCGTGCGCTCGAAAGCCTGGACCTCGGCTGCGTTTCGATGACCGAGCGCTTTTTCCCCGATGGCGCTATCACCCGGGAACGATTCGATCATGCACGGACGGCGGCGAAACTCGAGCTGCGGCCGATCAAGGCTTTTTTCCGCGGTAGCGGCGACGTCGAAGCCATCGGTACGTCCGGCACGATCCTGTCGACGGAACGCGTCGCGCGCCTCGCCGGGCTGCAGGAATCCGGCGAGATGTCGATCGAGACGATCGAGGCGTTGATCGAGCGCGTGCTCGATTTCGACAGCATCGTCAGGCTGTCGATGACCGGGCTGTCGGAGCGCCGTGCGCAGGTCTGGCCGGGCGGTCTCGCAATACTTGCCGAGTTGCTCGTCGCGCTGCGCATCAAGGCGCTGCGCGTATCCGACGGAGCGCTGCGCGAGGGCCTGCTGTATGACCTTTTGGGACGGCTCCAGCACGAAGATGCGCGTGAGCGGACGGTGCACGCCATGGCGTCCCGGTATCACGTCGACCCGGAGCAGTCGGATCGCGTTGCCAGGACGGCGGCCATGCTGCTCAGTCAATGCGCGCAGAAGTGGTCGCTGACGTCCGAGCTGGCTGCGAATATGCTCGACTGGGGAGCCCGCCTGCACGAAATCGGCCTCGATATCTCGCACGACGGCTACCAGCGTCATGGCGCGTACGTCGCGCAGTACGCCGACATGCCCGGCTTTCCGCGGGCCGAGCAGCGATTTCTGGCGTGCCTGATCGGCGCGCAGCGCCACGCGATCAATGTTCGCACGCTCAACCTGCTGCCGCGCTCGTGGCGAACACAGGCGTTGCGGCTGATTATTCTGCTGCGTCTCGCGGTCCTGTTGAACCGCAGCCGCCGCGCGGCGGACGTGCCGGAGATCGGCATCGAGGTCGCGGAGCAGGACATCCGTCTGCATTTTGACGGCGAGTGGCTGGCGGCGAACCCGCTGACCGCGGCGGACCTGACGCGCGAGCAGGGTTACCTGCAATCGGTCGGTTACACGCTGACGTTCGATTAGGCCGGAAGCGTCACCGCGATCGACTGCGTCGCGAGCAACTCGAGAAATTCTTCTTGTGCGGCGATTCGCGGCTCGTCCCCGGGCTCGAGTCGCTCATAGCTGCCGTCGCCGTGCAGCACCCAGGCCTGACAGTTGTCGGCGAGGTACAGCTCAAGGTCGCGCCGCAGCTGTTTCTTCAGCGACTTCTGCCGTACCGGGAAACAGCTTTCGTTTCGCTTCAGCAGGTTGCGTTCCATCCAGTCCGCGCTCGAGCAATAGAACTCCTCGTCGCCATTATTGAGGAAGTAATAAACGCGCGAATGCTCGAGGAAGCGCCCGAGTATTGAGCGAACCCGGATATTTTCGGAAAGCCCCGGAACGCCGGGTCTGAGTGAGCAGATGCCGCGCACGATCAGGTCGATCTGCACGCCGGCATTCGACGCCTCGTACAGCGCATCGACGACGGCCGGTTCGTTCAACGCGTTGACCTTGGCGATGATGCGGGCATCCTTGCCCTTGCGCGCATTCTTCGTTTCGCGCTTGATCTTGTCGATAACCGCATCAAAGAGATTGAATGGCGACGTCAGCATCAGATTAAGATCGCGAGCTTCGGTCAGGCTCGTCAGCTGCATGAAGATCTTGTGCACGTCTTCCCCGAGTTTCTTCTCGCTGCTGAGATAGCCGTAGTCGGTGTAAGCGCGCGATGTATTGTGATGATAGTTGCCGGTACCGAGGTGCACATAGCGGACCAGCTCGCCATGCTCACGCCGCACGATTAAGGTCATCTTTGCATGTGTCTTGTAGCCGACGAGGCCATAAACGACGTGTGCACCGGCTTCCTGCAGCCGGTTCGCCAGCGAAATGTTTGCCGCTTCGTCGAAGCGCGCCATCAATTCGATGACGACAGTCACTTCCTTGCCTGCCCGCGCGGCATTGACGAGGTGCGTGATGATCGGCGAGTCGGCGCCGGTGCGGTACAGCGTCATCTTGATCGCCAGCACGTTTTTGTCGTGCGCCGCGAGCCGGACGAAATCGATAACCGGCGTGAACGAATGATAGGGATGGAAAAGCAGCACGTTTTTCTTCGACAGCACGCTGAAAAGGTCCAGCTCGGTTCTTAACTGCTCAGGAAGTCCCTGCGTGAATGCCGGGAACAAAAGCTCCGGGTAATCGTCTATCTCGCAAGCCGTGACAAGACGATTGAGATTGACGGGGCCCTCGACCAGGTACATGTCTTCGTCACGCAAGCCGAAATGGCCGAGCAGGAAGTCCTGCAGATCGTCGGGGCATTCGTGTCCGACCTCGATGCGCACAGCCGCACCGTAGCGGCTTGCCTCGAGCTCGCCCTCGAGATCGCGCACGAGATCGTCGACCTCTTCCTCGTCGACATACAGGTTGCTGTTGCGCGTGACGCGGAACTGGTAGCAGCCGTCGACCTTCAGCCCCGGGAACAATTCGTCGACATGTACGCGGATGATCGACGACAGGAACACCAGGTCGTGGCAGCCGTCGCGGCTCAGGTGCTCCGGAAATTCGATGACGCGCGGCAGCGAACGCGGCGCCTGTACCATGCCGCGATGGCGCCGCCTGCCATAGGCATCGCGGCCGCTGAGCCGGACGATGAAATTCAGGCTCTTGTTCAGGATGCGCGGAAACGGTCGCGACGGATCAAATGTGAGCGGCGTCAGCACCGGCACGATCTGTTCGCGAAAATACTCTTTCAGCCACGCGCGCTGTTCCGGGGACCAGTCGCCGACGCGCAGGAACCGGACGCCGGACCTGGCCAGCTCCGGGAACAATACGTCGTTCAGCAGCTTGTATTGCTGCTCGACCATGACGAGTATGCGGCTGCGCAGAACGTCAAAGACCTGCCGTGCCGGCAGTTTCTCGGGGCCCTGCGCAAGGCCCCCGATTTCCATGCTCTGCTTCAGCGCCGCAACGCGGATTTCGAAAAACTCGTCGAGATTCGTCGACGTGATGCACAGGAATCGCAGCCGCTCCAAAAGCGGCACCGACGGATCCTCCGCGAGGGCCAGCACGCGCTTGTTGAACTCGAGCATGCTGAGCTCGCGGTTGATGTACAGGTCCGAGGGTGGCAGGGTGGGCGCGTCCAAGGCGGTCTCTTACAGAATGGGCCGACCAGTATATCAGCGCTGTTGTAACGGCAACTTTAACCCGGTCCCGATTCGCCACGGCCGCCGCCGGCCGGGTAACGCGCGCCGAGGACGATCTCGCGACGGGCGCCCGTGACGCCGGGCAGGTTGCCGGATTGCCCGTTCAGGTGGCGCATAGACAGCCAGGCAAATGCTGCAGCTTCGACCCAGTCGGGATCGAGCCCGGCGGCGCCGGTATCCTCGAT
>JBFIQH010000255.1:0-3825 GCA_041609735.1 Woeseiaceae bacterium
GGTTGCACGCGTCTCCGGCATTCTCAATATCGAGACAGCGTCGGAAGAAAACAACGGCCGCATGCGCATCGAGTTCCGGCCCACGGTCGACCTCGACAGCGCCGCGTCGGACGTGCGCGAGGCAATGAGCCGCGTGCGCCGGCGTCTGCCGGATCGCGTCGAGGAAATCGTCGTCGTCAAGGCAGACGCCGACGCGCAGGCGATCGTCAATCTCGCCGTGCTCGGCGACGGGCTGACCGAAGAAGAAGTCACCCGCATCGTCGACAAAGACGTCATTCCCGAACTGGTGTCGATCAACGGCGTGGCGGACGTGCAGCTGTTCGGCGATCGTGAGCGCAGACTGCGCGTCGTCGTCGACCCGCTGCGGCTGTCGAGTTACGGGCTGTCGGTCACCGACGTTTCCGCAGCGCTGCGGCTCGCGCCGTTCGATGTTCCCGCGGGCAGTTTCCGCTCCGACGACCAGGAGATGATCGTGCGCGCGGACGCATCCGTCGTCAGCGCCGGGCAGGTTGCCGACATCATCATTCGCGATCCCGTCCGTATCGGCGACGTCGCGCGCGTTTTTTTCGGACCCGAAGACGCGCGCGCGTACACGCGACTCAACGGCAGGCCTGTCATCGGGCTCGGCGTCATCAAGCAGGCGAAGTCGAATACGCTTGAAATATCGGACGGCGTCGCCCGGGTTGTCCGGCAGCTGAACGAGCGCTTCCGCGATATCGAACTGGTCGTCACCGACGATCAGGCGGAGTTCATACGCAGCTCGATCAAGGAGGTGCTGATCACGCTGATGTTCGCGATCTCGATCGTGATCCTGACGATCTGGACGTTTATCGGCTCGATACGCACGACACTGATCCCCAGCATTGCGATTCCGGTTGCGCTGATCGGCACCGTCGCCGCGATCTGGCTGCTCGGGTTTTCGATCAACATCCTGACGCTACTCGCGCTGGTGCTCGCGACCGGCCTCGTCGTCGACGACGCGATCGTCGTGCTCGAGAACGTGCAGCGCCGCCGACACCAGGGGCTCGGTGCCCGCGCCGCGGCTGTACTCGGAACGCGGCAGGTTTTCTTCGCCGTCGTCACGACGACGGCGGTGCTTGTGTCCGTATTCGTTCCGATCGCGTTTCTGCCGAGCACCGCGGGCCGCCTGTTCCGCGAGTTCGGCCTGGTGCTGGCGGCCGCCGTCATCATTTCGAGCTTCGTGTCGCTGTCGCTGGTGCCGGCCGCCGCATCTCGGCTTGCCGAGGAAGCGAAAAGCAACCGCTTTAATCGTTTCTTCGGGACGATCGGCGCCTCGCTGCAGTCGGGCTACGAGCGCAGCCTGCACTTCGTGCTGGATCGGCCGTGGGTGCCGATCGGGGCAGCCCTGCTCGTCGCCGGCGCGGCGGTGTTCACGGTGCAGCAGCTCGACCGAGAGCTGCTGCCGGTCGAGGATCGCGGCTTCATTGCAATCAACGCGATGGGTCCGGACGGCGTCGGCATCGGCTACATGGATCGCCAGACGCTGATGATCGAGGACCGGCTGCAGCCGCTGATCGACAGCGGCGAAGCGACGTCGCTGCTGACGATCGTCGGCACCTGGGACCCGAACCGCAGCCGCGTCAATGTCCCGCTGGCCGACTGGGCGAAACGCGATCGCAGCCAGCAGGACATCATGGCGTCGCTGCAGGGCGCGATGCAGGAGATCCCGGGCGCACGCATTTTCGTTTCGGGCGGCAACAGCCTGAGCCTGCGTGGCTCCGGCGGCGGCATCGAGGTGGCGCTCGTCGGCAATGACTATGACAGTATTTTCGAGGCGGCAAAGGGTTTCATCCGCGACGTCGAGGATCGCATCGACTACCTCGATCAACCGCAGCTGTCCTACGACCCGACGCAGCCGCAGCTGTCCGTCGATATCGATCGCCGTCGCGCAGCGGACCTCGGCATCGATCTCGAAAACCTTGCCGCGACGCTGCGCGCGATGATCGATGGTGACGAACTCGTCGACCTCAACATCGACGACGAGGCCGTGCCGATCCTGCTCGAATCCGCGAGCGGCGAAATCAACGATCCCTCTGACCTCGTCAACCTCTACGTCAGCGCAGGCAACGGCGCATTGGTGCCGCTGTCGAGCGTCGTGACGCTGCGCGAGGAGGGAGTCGCGGCCGAGCTGCGGCGGCACGCGCAGCGCCGCGCGATCGAGATCGAGGTCGATCTCGACGCGTCGATACCGATCCAGCAGGCCATTGACGACCTGCGGGCGCTCGCCAACGAAACGCTGCCGGCGGGCATCTCGATGATATTGCTCGGCGAAGCGGCCACGCTCGAAGAAACCTCGCGCGAGGTTGCGATCACCTATTTTGTCGCGTTTGCCGTCATCTTCCTCGTACTGTGCGCCCAGTTCGAAGGCTTCACGAGCGCGACCGTCGTTATCCTGACCGTGCCTTTTGGTATCGCGGCCGCGGTCTTCGCGCTGCTGATGAGCGGCGTATCGATCAACGTCTACTCGCAGATCGGGCTGATACTGCTGATCGGGCTGATGGCCAAGAACAGCGTCCTGCTGGTCGAATTCGCCGACCAGCTTCGTGATCACGGCTACGAACTGCGCGAGGCGATCGAGAAAGGTGCCAACGTGCGCCTGCGCCCAATCACGATGACGATGGTCTCGACGGTGCTCGGCGGCCTGCCGCTGATATTGGGCAGCGGTGCCGGCGCCGAAGCACGTGCGTCGATCGGCTGGGTCGTGTTCGGCGGGCTGGGCCTCGCCGCCATATTTACGCTGTACCTGACGCCGGTGATTTACCTGCTGCTCGCACGCTTCTCGACGGCACGCGCACACGAAACCGAGCGCTTGAGGAGCGAGCTCGAAGCCGCGCGCGCGATCGCGGACGACGTTCGCTGATTGAAAACTCAGTCGTCGGCGTCGGACCAGATCCGGCGCCAGGTCTCTCGCAACGCCGTCTCGACCCTCGAGCGATCGCGGTACGACACCTCCAGCAGCTGCGGCGCCACGGCAATCCAGTGCGGATTTCCTCGCTCGGCGACGACATGGTTGAACACGTAAACAGGCTCGTAGCCCATGCGCAGGTCGCTGACGACAAGCTGGTCATTTACGACCTGGCCCTTGACGAAACCGCGCGCGAACCAGCGCAGGCGTGGCACTGCCGGAACGTGACTGGCGGTCTCGAGGGCAGCAACGTCGGATGGGAAGTAACGCAGTTGCAGGGATTGTCCATCGGCCAGCAATGAGTCGAACCCTTCGAGGTAACCGTCGTCGGTCAGCACGACGATGCGCCACAGCACCGAATTGAATGGCGTTGGCGTCGCGAAGATCGGCGCGTTTTCCAGATCCCGGGCCGCCAACGCTTCCCTTGCATCGCGTTCGACAATGCCCTGGGCGACCCATGTCCAGCCGAGATAGGCGGCGCTCAGCACAAGGCAGGCTTTGAGTGCGGTTCCGGTCGACTTGCGACGCGGCGCGAAAGCCGCGTACAGGCAGCCGACGACCAGCGGCAGCGTGAACAACGGGTCAATGATGAATATCGTCGCCCAGCTGACCGGCGGTGACGGCAACGGCCAGAAGAGTTGTGTGCCGTAGGCGGTGTGCGCATCGAGCAGCGGGTGCGTTAACAGTGCGAGTGCGACAACGGCGAGCCAGCGCAATGGCGCATCTCGGACCGGCGCCCACCATCGACGCAGTAGCAGCCACAACAGCACCGATAAAGGCGGTAGCACGAACAGCGAATGGCTGAACCCGCGGTGTTTCGTGAAATTACTGACCGCGTCGCCATAGTCGATAACGACATCGAGATCCGGCAACGTGCCGAGCGCGGCGCCAAGCAGCAA
>JBFIQH010000256.1:0-3810 GCA_041609735.1 Woeseiaceae bacterium
CCCATGCGCCAGTAGTCGCCGAAACGGTAGCCGCCCGGCCCCATGATCAGCGTGTTGTTCTTGTGGCCGATCGGCGTCAAAAACGCGCAGGACGCAGCGACGGCGACGCCCATGAGGAACGGGTCCGGATTGACGCCAAGCCGGCTTGCGATGTCGACGGCGACCGGCGCCGCAATGACGGCGGTTGCGGTATTGTTCATGACGTCCGACAGCGTCATCGTCACGACGACCAGCAGCGCGAGCACGAAAACCGGCGACAGCCCCCCGGACAACGTAACGATGCCGTCGGCAATCAGCGCCGTGCCGCCGGTCGACTGCAGTGCGCTGCCGAGCGGAATCATCGAACCGAGCAGCACGACGACGGGCCATTCTACGGATTTGTATACCTCACGAATCGGAACGATGTTCAACGCCACGTAGGTGGCGACGACGCATCCCAGGGCGACTGGCAAATACACCCAACCGAAGCTGGCAAGTGCGATCGCCAGCGCGAATGACGACACGGCTATCCAGATCTTGTGGCGCTGAATCACGCGCTGGCCGCGATCGGCCAGCGGCAGCAGGCCGAGACGGCCTGTGATGTCCTGCAGCCGCTCGTCGGGACCGAGCAACAACAACACGTCGCCAGGTTGCAGTTCCAGTTTGCGGACATCATCGCGAAAACGCAGGCCCTGGCGCGAGACGCCGACCAGCGCGACCCGGTAACGGTACAACAGGCGGATGGACATCGCGGAGCGGCCAGCCAGGCGTGACGATTCCTGTACGACGACTTCATTCAGCGTAAGGTCGTCGTCATCAATGATACCCTCGCCCTGCCCTACGTATTCCAGATTGAGCGCACCGAGCGCCTCGTCGAGGCTGTCGGGGCTCGCCTCGAGGATCAGGATGTCGCCGGCCTCGATCGTCGTTGCCCGCGCGAGGCCCGGCATGCGCCGGCCGCGTCGCGTCAGGCCCAGAACCTCGACGTCGCTTTTCTCCGCAACGTCGTCGAGATCGCGGACCTCTTTGCCGATGATCGACGATCCTTCCGGGACCCGCGCTTCAGTGATGTAGTCCGCCAGTTCGAACAGATCCTTGCCGGCATCGGCAGCCTGCCGACCCTTGGGCAACAGGCGCCAGCCGAACAGAGCAACATAGGCGACGCCGACCGCGGCACAGGCGAGGCCCACCGGCGCAAAATCGAACATGCGGAAGCTCTCGCCGAGCGCGTCATTGCGATACTCCGCGACGACAATGTTCGGCGGCGTACCGATCAGCGTAATCATGCCGCCGAGAATCGACGCGAACGACAGCGGCATCAATGACAGTGACGGGCTGCGGCCGGCCTTTTTCGATGCCTGCAGGTCCAGCGGCATCAACAATGCCAGTGCCGCGACGTTGTTCATGACGGCGGAGAGCGAGGCCGCCAGTCCGGACATGACGCTGATGTGCGCCGCAAGCCGACGAGATGCGTCGATCAGGTACCGGCCGAGCAGTTCGATGACGCCGGAGTTGGACAGGCCGCGGCTGACAATCAACACCAGCGCGATGATGACCGTCGCCGGATGCCCGAATCCCGAGAACGCGAGGTCGACCGGAACGACGCCGGTCAGAAGCGCAGCGAGCAGCGCAACGAATGCCACGAGGTCATAGCGCCAGCGCCCCCAGATCAGGAACGCGAACACCAGCAGCAGAATCGTGAATAGCAGGATCTGGTCGACTGTCACTCGCCTACTTTAACGCGATACGATTTCCGCATGGCAATTCTCGTCGGAATCGCGCTGCTGCTTCTGGTCGTTTTCGGGCCCGGAATCTGGGTGTCGCGTGTGCTCGCACGGTATAGCGAACCCGCGGACCGTTACTCGCAAACCGGCGCCGATGCGGCTCGACTATTGCTCGACCGGCACGGCCTGCAGTCGGTGGCCGTCGAATCCACCGAGGTCGGTGATCATTACGACCCGCTGGAAAAAGTCGTGCGATTGACACCGGACAAATTCAATGGCCGTTCGCTGACGGCGATTACCGTCGCCGCGCACGAGGTCGGCCATGCGGTCCAGGATCAAAGCGATTACGGGCCGCTCAGGTGGCGCACACGGCTGGTGCGCATCGCCGGCCCGGTACAGAAGCTGGGCGCGGGGGTTCTCATGGTATCGCCATTTATCGGGGCATTGACGCGCATACCGCAGCTTGGACTGCTCATGTTCCTGGCCGGATTCCTGACGCTCGCGACCTCGACGGTCGTGCACCTCGTCACGCTTCCGACCGAGTTCGATGCGAGTTTCGGACGCGCGCTGCCGATGCTGGACCGGCACGCTGTTCTCAGGCCGGTTGACCGGCCGCATGCGCGTCGCCTGCTGACGGCTGCAGCCCTGACCTATGTCTCCGCCTCATTGATGAGCCTTTTGAACATCGCGCGATGGTGGGCAATCCTGCGCCGCTGAACGCGCGCCGGCGCCGGTGCCGCTTGAAATCGGGCCGCGGCAGCGCCATGTCGCCCGGTACCCGGAAATCACCGAGGTTTTCACTGGTTTAGGGGCCAGCGCGCTGCTATTATCCGCGCCCGACACGCCGTCCAGAACCGGTTTCGGAAAGCTTTGACGCTGCGCTCCGACGAGCCGGCACCGGACACGGGCACCCGCTTCGACTGCACGTTTCTGCCGCCGTCCCGAGCTTGGATAGCACGGGACCCGGCACTCGACGTGGTGAACGGCAGACCCTTAAATTATGGCTAGACGACCCAAGAGCATGACGACATGAAAGACATCAGTACCTATCGGAATATCGGCATTTTCGCCCACGTGGACGCGGGCAAGACGACGACAACCGAGCGAATTCTCAAACTCACCGGCAGGATCCACCGTACCGGCGAGGTTCACGACGGCGAAGCCACGACGGACTTCATGGAGCAGGAACAGGAGCGCGGCATCACGATCCAGTCTGCCGCGACCAGCTGCGAGTGGAACAAGCATCGCCTGAACATCATCGACACGCCCGGCCACGTCGACTTCACGATCGAGGTCTATCGATCGCTGAAGGTTCTCGATGGCGGCGTCGGCGTGTTCTGCGGCTCCGGCGGTGTCGAGCCCCAGTCGGAGACGAACTGGCGTTACGCCAACGATTCCAAGGTGTCTCGCATTATCTTCGTCAACAAGCTCGATCGCGTTGGCGCTGACTTCTATCGCGTCGTCGAGCAGATCAAGGATGTGCTCGGCGCGACGCCGCTGGTCATGGTTCTGCCGATCGGCATCGAGGACGATTTCAAGGGTGTCGTCGACCTGCTGACGCGCAAGGCGTGGATCTGGTCGTCGTCTGAGAATCCGGAAGATTATGAGATCGTCGACGTGCCGGACGACATGAAGGACAAGGTCGAGGAATGGCGCGAGAAGCTGATCGAGACCGCGGTTGAACAGGACGATGACCTGCTGGAACAGTACCTCGAGGGCAACGAACCGTCGGTCGAGGACCTGAAACGCTGTGTCCGCAAGGGCACGATCAACCTGGATTTCTTTCCGACGTTTTGCGGATCTGCCTTTAAAAATAAGGGCATACAGAATGTTCTTAATGCAGTGGTTGAGTATCTGCCGAACCCGACGGAGGTCAAGCCGCAGCCGGAAATCGACCTCGAAGGCAACGAGACCGGCGGCGTCGCGATCGTTGACCCGTCGAAACCGCTCAGGGCGCTGGCGTTCAAGATCATGGACGACCGTTACGGCGCCCTGACATTCACGCGCATCTATTCCGGCACGCTGAAGAAAGGCGACAACGTCCTGAACACGTTTACTGGCAAGACGGAACGCATCGGTCGCATCGTCGAGATGCACGCCAATTCAC
>JBFIQH010000257.1:0-3751 GCA_041609735.1 Woeseiaceae bacterium
AAGTCGCCGCTGAAGTCATCGTCGAACTCGACGCGCTGGTAGCCGCCTTCGATGTAGTTGTAGCTGGGTCCGTCGGCCAGCGCCGGTGCTGCGAACGCCAGAGCGGATAGTGCTGCTATTTGACGCAACATGTCTTTCTCCTGATGAGTGAATTGCCCAAGTTGATTCTTGCCCGCCCAGAATGCGCGGACATGATTAATGGCAGATGAACGGCTGCGTATTGTCTGATGATCGGCGCCGGATACCGCGCCGTGGTTCACGATTTCGACAATTGCCGTCGGTCGCGGATTCTACATAAGTACCGGCATTACTTGCCAATACAAAATGACGCGAAAATTTGACCAAGCAGATCATCTGACGAGACCGCGCCGGTTATCTCGCCCAGGTCGTCCTGGGCAAGGCGCAGCTCCTCGGCGAACAGTTCGCCGGCCCGGTTCGCCTCCAGCGCTTCTCTCCCCGCCGTAAAGTGCGCGGCGGCGCGTGCCAGCGCCTCGACGTGGCGACGCCGCGCGGTAAAGGCGCCCCCCTCCGTACCCGTGTGGCCCGCGGCGCTTGCGATACGCCGGCGCAGCGCGTCGACGCCGGCACCCGTTTTCGCGGACAGGTAGAGGATGTCTTCGCGCGCCCCTGGCGGTGAGGCGAGCAGGTCGGCCTTGTTGCGCACGACGATGACCGGCACATCGGGCGGCAATTCCTCTTCCGGGGCCCCGCTGTCGCTTGCCGTTGCATCCTGCAGCCAGATAACCGCGTCGGCCGTGGCCATCGCCTCGCGCGCCCGCCGAATCCCTTCGGCTTCGATGATGTCGGGATTTTCACGGAGCCCCGCCGTATCGACCAGCTCGACGGCAAGGCCGTCGATATTGATGTGCTCGCGCAGTATGTCGCGCGTCGTGCCGGCAATCTCGGTAACGATCGACGTGTCTTCACCGCTGAGCCGGTTCATCAGGCTGGACTTGCCGGCGTTTGGCTTGCCGACGATTACGGCCTGGAAGCCGTCGCGGAGCACGCGGCCGGCTGCCGCGGTTTTTTGCAGTCGCTCGAACGCGCCGCTGCATTCGGCGACGCGCTCGCGCAGCCGCTCGTCGGACAGGAAGTCGATTTCTTCCTCCGGGAAATCGATCGCCGCCTCGACATGCACGCGCAGGCGCGTCAGCTTCGCAACGAGATCGTTAATCGCGTCTGAAAAATCGCCGGACAACGATCGCAGCGCCGCTCGCGCCGCCTGCGTCGTCCCGGCCCCGATCAGATCCGCAATCGCTTCGGCCTGCACGAGATCGAGACGACCGTTGAGGAACGCGCGTTTCGAAAACTCGCCCGGCTCTGCAGGCCGGGCCCCGAGCGATACCGCGGCATCGACGAGCATCGACAGGACGACGGGTCCGCCGTGCCCGTGCAGCTCGACAACGTCTTCACCCGTAAAGGAATGGGGCGCCGGGAAATACAGCGCGAGACCATGGTCGATTTTCTGCCCGCGGGCGTCGCAAAAACTTTTCACCGTTGCCCGTCGCGGCGGCGGCAGCTCGCCGAGCATTTGCTTTGCAATGCGCGATGCAGCATCGCCCGACAGCCTCACGATACCGATGCCGCCGACGCCGGGCGGCGTCGCGTTCGATACGATCGTGTCGTTCGGTGTGCTCATTGGCAGCGCGTCCCGGCGGCGCCCCGGCTACTCGTCTTTGGCTTGTTTTTTCTTCTTGCCGCTTTTGCCGGCCTTGCGCGCGGTGGCTTCTGCGTGAACCACCCTGTTGATCTTCCACTGCTGCGCAATCGACAACAGCGTGTTCGTTACCCAGTAAAGCACGAGCCCTGACGGGAAGAAGGCAAAAAATACGGTGAACATGATCGGCATGATCTGCATCACCTTGGCCTGCACCGGGTCGGCCGGTGCCGGGTTCAGCTTCTGCTGCACGAGCATCGCCGCGCCCATGATCAGCGGCAGGATGAAATACGGGTCTCGCGTCGACAGGTCGGTGATCCACAGCGCAAAGGGTGCCTGGCGCATTTCGACGGACTCGACCAATACCCAGTAAAACGCGAGGAAGAACGGCATCTGGATCAGGATTGGCAGGCAACCCGCAGCCGGATTGATCTTCTCCCGCTTGTAGAGCTCCATCATCGCCTGCGACAGCGCCTGGCGATCGTCCTTGTAGCGCTCCTGCAGCGCTTTCATACGCGGCTGGATCTCACGCATTTTGGCCATCGAGCGCCCGGACGCCTCGGTCAGCTTGTAGAACGCGAGCTTGATCAGAATCGTCACGATGATGATCGCCCAACCCCAGTTGCCAACGTACTTGTGCACCCACGCGAGAATAGCGAACAGCGGGTTGGACAGGATCGTCAGGAAGCCGTAGTCGACACTGAGTTTCAGTTTCGGGTGTACCTCATCAAGCTGCGCCTGAAGTTTCGGCCCGACAAACAGCGTCCGCTGGAAGACACCGGTCTCGCCCGGCTCGATCATCATCGGCGCGCTGACGACGCTCGCCGTCAATAAATTGTCCTTGATGCGCACCTGGTAGTTATTCGTCGCCGGCGGCTCCGGCACGATAGCGCTGAGGAAGTGATGCTGGATCGACGCGTACCAGCCGTCGTCGCTCGAGTAGTTCAGCGGTCCGTCGTCGATCAGGTCGTCCCGGTCGAGTTTCTCGGCCTTGCTGCCGTTGAATATCAGCGGCCCGTCGAAGGAATACGAATCGACGTCGAACATCGACCGCTCCTGCTTGAACGCACGCCGCAGAAGCTGCGTTGCCTGGCCGCCGCGCCACGGCGTCTCCGCCGTGTTGATGACGTGGTGCTCGAGCCCGATCACGTAGCTGCCACGCGTGAAAACGAATCGTTTCTCGAACTCGGCCCCGTCCGGGCTGGTCCACGTCAGCGGCACAACCAGCGTGTCGTCGTCGCCCATGTCGAAGTGCGTTGCCGGGGCTTCGTACACCGTCTTCGCATCCGGTGCCGCAATGTTGACGTCGCTCGGCAGCAGCCAGCTGCGGATCTGCCCGAAGTTTTCACGCGTCGAGTCGAGCAGGCGAATCTTCGTTTCCGGCTGGTCCTTCGCTACCGGGTACTTCAACACCCTCGCCAGCGTGATCGCCCCGCCCTCGGTGGAGATATCCATCTCGAGGACGTTCGTTATGACCTTGATCGTCGTCGCTTCGGCGTCCGGTGTTTCACGAGCCTCAGCAGTTGTCACGACGGCATCGTCTGCCGGCAGATCGCTCCCGTCGCTCGCGAGACCGGGAAGCGTCGCCGTGTCGTCATCGGGTTCCGGCGGCAGCAAGTTCGCATCGGGCGCGGGCAGCGTGCCGCCGTCCGTTTCGACGGGCTGCGGTCGCGGCGCATAGTCCTGCATCCACGTCTGCCACGTCAGGTACGCCATGATGGCGAAAAAGCCCCAGATGATCAGTCGCTGATTGTCCATACCTTAATTCCCGACCGCTCCCGGTTTGCCGCAACGATCCCAGTGGGCCTCGAGGCTCGCAAACAGCGTGCTGTTGGCTGCGGCCCCGGCCGCGCCCGTGTTCATGACGACGATATCGAGACCGGCGAGTTGCTCCAGGTGTTGCCGGAACGACTCCCGCACGATGCGCTTGATGCGATTGCGGCCAACCGCCGTCCTGCAGTTTTTCTTGGATATCGCGAGCCCGAGGCGGGCACGCTCGAGATCATTGCTGCGGCAAAGTACCGTAAACCATCGGTCGCGGCTACGTCTTGCCTGCTCGAACACGCGATTGAAGGACGCAGCGTCCCGGAGCCG
>JBFIQH010000258.1:0-3731 GCA_041609735.1 Woeseiaceae bacterium
GCTACGTCGACGACAAGCTGGAAAAAATCTATTATACCCTTGATCATGGGAACAAACTTCGCGAGGGGCGGCGTGACTTTGATCCGTACCGCTTCTGGTTGACGCCGGAAAAGCACCACGAGGAGATCTAAGCGCGCGCACGCCGTTGCATCGTCCTGTAGTCACCTGCAAAAGGACAAGCAGCAGCTCACGTAATAAAACACGATTAAGGAGCGACAACATGCCGGATAACTTCATGCGACTTTGCTGTATTGCGGCGCTCGGTTTTTCCATGAGCGCAAACGCCGCCGACATCGAGGACCTCGCCGAATGCGCGCGCGAGCAACAGCAGGCGCAGCTCGCGGGCGTGAATAATTATGCTGTCGTTCTGAATATCATGGGCAACGACGTACCGCAGTATTTCGAGCGTACCTCCCTCGCCAGCCCCACCGGCGGTACCTACGAAACGTTCGTACTCGTGCCGCCCGGTGAGATTGCACGCCGCCAGGACCAGCAAGGGATGACGCCCGAGGCGCTCGAGCATTACGCCGACGGTCTGCGCATGACCGGGGATGCGCTCGAAACGGAAACCCTGAAATCCGGCATGCCGGTCGGCATGGTCTATTCGATGGGACCACCGCCGGGCGAGGAACCCTGGGCATCGCCACGACCGAGCGTGATGATGGGCAGCATGGCGGACTTCGTCGAGTTCGCCGCTGAAGCAAAGCGACAGAAGGAAGACGGCGTGCCAATGGCAAACGACTACGAAAAAGTGTTTGCCAATGCCGAGGTCGTCGGCGCGACCGATATCAATGGCCGCAGCGCCTGGCAGGTGCGCTCCGACGACCTGAATATTACCGAGACGTCGAATGGTCAACAGTTCACGGTGAATTCCGTCGACTTCTGGATGGACAAGAAAGATTGCGTCCCGCTCAAGTTCCATATGAAGGGCGAGGCTGTCGGCGAAGACGGCAAGCCACGCGATATTTTCATCGAGAAAATCGAGTCGGACTACCGCAAGGTGCCCGGCACCGATTTGCTGTTGTCCCACCACCAGGTAATGCGCATGGGCGGCGTGCTGACGCCGGCCGAAGAGAAGCAGATGGCCGAAGCACGTGCGCAAATGGCCGATTTCGAGAAGCAGATGGCCGCGATGCCTGCCAGCCAGCGCTCGATGATGGAAAGCATGATGGGTTCGCGCATCGAACAGATGCGCAAGATGCTCGACACGGGTGCCATCGAATTCGAGACGCGCATCATCGACGTACGGGTGAACGAAGGTGTCGACGGTCTGCAGGCGCTGACGAAGCCGTTCGGCGTGCCTGTTGACGGAAACCCGTAGACGGAATTTGCGGCGATCGGTGGTCGGATTCAGAGGCCCGCACGCGGGAGTCCACCGACGCTGCCGCCTTCCTACAGGTCCGCGTGCAACTGATTCGTGCAAAAGACAGCGGACGAGACAACTGCCATGCCGAAAACGTGCACGCGCCTTGAATCAATCAGGTCAGATTAGATTTGTCTGACGTATCCCGGCGTAACGTTAAGGACCAACAAACGACAAGAGCACCCTGACACCCTTTCAATAGTCGTTGTCATTCGGCGCTGCGTTGACGACAATCAGGCCACATGCGCTTTTTCACGACGACGATTTGTGCCGGCCCGGCTGATCGATGAGCGATCCGTCCTGGTACTCGGTGCTGCCGCCCGTGCTTGCGATCGTGCTCGCGATCTGGAGCAAGCAGGTGATCCCGTCGCTGGCCGCAGGCATCTGGATGGGCCACACGCTGCTCAGTCAGTTCAACCCGCTCACCGGTATTGCGCAAGCCCTCGACGGCACGATTGACGTCTTGACCGATGCGGGCGATGCCCGCGTGCTGATTTTTACGCTGCTCGTCGGGCCGCTGATCGCGACGATCGAGCACTCCGGTGGCGTACGGGGGTTCGTGCGATTTCTCGAAACCCGGCACTGGGTGCACAACGGCGTTCGCGCCCAGTTTCTCGCATGGGCAACCGGTCTCGTCATTTTCGTCGAGTCGAGCATCACGCTGCTCGTGGCCGGGTCGGTGAGCCGCCCGCTGTTCGACCGCTACCGGATTTCGCGAGAGAAACTCGCCTACCTGATCGACGCGACCTCGGCCCCCGTGTGCGTCATGATTCCGCTGAATGCGTGGGGCGCGTTCATTATCAGCCTCGTGGCATCGACCGGCGTCGAGAATCCGTTGCAGACGTTTATCGCCGCGGTGCCGCTGAACCTGTATGCCATCATCGCGATCCTTCTCGCCGGCATTGTCATCTGGAAAAACATCGATATCGGCCCGATGAAGAAAGCCGAAGCGCGGACACAGAACGGCGATGTCCTGTGGCCGGGGTCGGTGCCGCTCGTCGATGTCTCCGCTGAGCGGGCGATCGACGACAAGGACAACGTGCCGTCGGCATGGCTGATGATTTTGCCGATTCTCGCGATGGTGGCCATGATGCCGGTCTCGCTGTATATCACCGGCGACGGCAACATCATCAAGGGCTCGGGCTCGGTATCGGTCCTCTGGTCCGTCTGTCTTGGATTAGGCGTTGCGTGGCTGATGACGCTTGCCAGCGGCGGCAGCTCCGTCGCCGAGCTGATGCAGGTGTTCATGAAAGGCGCCGGCGACCTGCTGCCGATCGCGATCATTCTGCTGCTCGCGCTCGCGCTGGGCGACGTCGCCACGGAACTCGGCACCGGCATCTACGTGGCGCAGGCTGTCAGCGGCAACGTGCCCGCGGTGCTGCTAGCGCCACTCGTCTTCCTGGTCTCCGCGTTTATCGCGTTTTCCGTCGGTTCCAGCTGGGGCACGTTTGCGATCATGATCCCGATCGCGATACCGATTGCAGCGACGCTCGGTTTACCGGTCCCGCTGATGCTCGCAGCCGCCATCTCCGGGGCAATATTCGGCGACCATGCCTCACCGATCAGCGATACCACGGTGCTCGCCTCGATGGCCTCAGCGACGGACCATATCGACCATGTGCGAACGCAGCTACCGTACGCGCTAATCGCGGCTGCGCTGGCCGCGATCGGCTTCCTGCTCCTCGGCGTCATCGGTTAACCGGCGAATTGGGCGTGCTGTGACCGGCGTCTCGTCGATTATCGGCGATCATTGCTACGCTACGAGTCCGAAATTGCGTTTCTTGACGAGGGCACTCGTCGTCCGTATGTCCCAGCTCAAACGGAAAATCGAGGTTTCCGGCCTGCGCGTCGGCATGTATGTGTCGGAGCTCGACCGCCCGTGGCTCGAAACCCCGTTCCTGTTCCAGGGTTTTTTCATACGCAGCAAGAACGAGATTGACGAGCTGCACGAACATTGCGAATTCGTGTACATCGACCTCGAGCAATCCCTCGTCGCCGCTAATCAACCCCACGCGCCGCAACCATTGCATAAAGGGAAACCGGCGACCGCCGCATCAAGGCCGGTCAAAAAGCGCGGTTTCTGGCAATGGCTGTTGCAGCTTTTCCGGCGCGAACCGCATTCGGAGGTGGTCACGCCGCCGAAACCCGGCGAGTTTTACCAGGACACCGTCAGCGTCTCGGACGAGCTGGTGGTTGCAAAATCCGTGCATGCCGGCTCGCTGCAGCGCCTGATCGATGTACTGGAAGGCGTGCGGCAAGGCGCAACGATTCGGGTCCCGGATCTCGAAATCGTCGTCGACGGCATGGTCGACAGCGTGCTGCGCAACAGCACCGCGATGGCATTGCTGATACGGATGCAGGAAGTCGA
>JBFIQH010000259.1:0-3691 GCA_041609735.1 Woeseiaceae bacterium
GCCGAGTGGGTCCTCGCGCACCCACGAGCCGCAGCCGATGCGACGCTCGCCGAGGTGGCACGCGCCTCGGGCGTCAGCGAGCCGAGCGTCATCCGCTTCTGCCGCCGTGTCGGGCTCGACGGTTTCCGCGACCTGACGCTGCGGCTGACCGAGGCCCTGAGCCGCCCGGCAAGCTATGTACACCGCGACGTCGATACCGGCGATTCCCTGCCCGATGCCGTCGGCAAGGTGCTGGATGCGTCGATCCGAACCCTCGTCGATACGCGCTCGAACGTCGGCGAATTCCCGATCGAGATGATCGTCGATCGTCTCAGCGCGTGTCGGCAGATGGTGTTCCAGGGCCTCGGTGCATCCGGCTACGTCGCGAGGGACGCCTGCCA
The DNA here is from genome assembly GCA_041609735.1 of Woeseiaceae bacterium. GTDB lineage: Bacteria > Pseudomonadota > Gammaproteobacteria > Steroidobacterales > Woeseiaceae > UBA1847. The sequence continues at coordinate 381 of JBFIQH010000259.1, forward strand.
CAAGTTCTTTCGTCTCGGCATTCCCTGCTCGTCGCTGACCGACGTGCCGAGCATACTGCAATTCGCCGCGATCGCCGGTCCCGGTGACGCCGTTATCGTCGTGTCTGCCGCCGGCACGTGGCCCGATACGATCCGTGCCGCCGAGTCTGCCGCGGCTAACGGCGCGACGGTGATTGCCCTGACGGCACCCGGATCCGGTCTCGCCGATGCCGCAACGATCGTGCTGCCGATCGATCCCACCGAAGACACCAGCGTCTACACGCCGATGTCGTCGCGACTTGCGCATCTGGCCGTCCTCGACGCGATCCTGGTGTCGCTGGCGTTGTCGCTCGGGCAATCGGCCAGCGATCGGCTGCGCGCCAGCAAGAACGCGATTTCTGTACGATTTTCCGGCTGATGGCGTTCCGCTGATACAGATCGATACCTCGATTCTCCGGCAAACCATTGATCTGCAGATGGTTTGTGTTACAACCATCGGGTGCTCTTGGATTGCCGGATCGCCGCGTGACCACGAAGATCGAGAACCCGACATCGCGCGATATCGCCGATATTGCCGGCGTGTCGCAGGCAACGGTTTCGCGCGCGCTGCGCGACAGCCCGCTGGTGCGCAAGGAAACGCGCGAACGCGTGCAGCAGATTGCGCGCGAACTCAATTATTTCGTCAATCGAAATGCAGCAGGATTGCGGACCCAGCAGAGCAATACGATTGCGCTGCTGCTGTTCGACGAAACCGGCGGCGCCGACGCCGAGATCAATCCGTTCTACCTGTCTATGCTCGGCAACATTTCGCGGGCTGCCGCAAACCGCGGCTACGACATCCTGATATCGCTGCAGCAACTGACGGACGACTGGCATGTCGAGTACCAGGCCAGCCACCGCGCCGACGGACTGATCCTGCTCGGCTACGGCGACTACCGGGACTATCGCCCGAAGTTGAAAGCGCTGGCCGATGCACATACGCGCTTTATCATCTGGGGCCCGATCGTGCAGGACCAGCCTGGGCATTCGTTCGGCTGCGACAACGAATCGGGCGGTTACCAGGCTGCCCGACACCTGCTGGACATCGGCCGCCGGCGCATCGCGTTCATCGGCCAGACGTCGAGCGGCAGCCCGGAACTCGCGGCACGCTACCGGGGTTACGTCCGTGCGCTGAAAGAAGCGGGCATGAACGCCGACCCCGATCTGCTGGTCAGGGCCGAACATTCCGAGGCAGAAGGCAAGAAGGCAGCCGCGCGACTCATCGCGGGCGATACGCCGTTCGATGCCGTATTCGCCGTCACCGACCTGATTGCGATCGGTGTCATGCACGGGCTGCAGGATGCGGGCCTTCGCATACCCGAGGACGCCAGTATCGTCGGCTTCGACGACAGCCCCCTCGCCGCTTACGTAACGCCACCGCTGTCGACGGTGCGCCAGAATACGCGGCTCGCGGCAGAGGGCCTCGTCCGCGGCATCGTCGGCCTGATCGAAGGCAAGCCGGTCGAATCCAAGTTGATGGAGCCCAGCCTCGTCATTCGCGGATCCTGCGGCGGCGGTTAAGCAGGGCTCGTCGACGCGTCGTCAATCGCTACGCCGGGCGTTCAACTGCAGATCGGCCAGTCTTTCGCCGATACCGGCGACATCCGGCACGGATTGCGACAGCAGCACACGTACGTCATGCGCGGCGACGGTGACCGCAGCTGATGCATCGCCAGCTATGACGCCCCTGCCGGTCAACGCATCCTGCCAGCTGGTACCACCGAGCCAGTTCGAGACGTCGATTGTGGCAGGCACTTCGCCCTTGTTCAGCAGCACCAGCGCCGTTTCAACAACGTCTCCGCGCCGGTAGATACGGTAAAACGCGGCCGTTTCGTCGACAAAAGCCAGGTTCAGCTGCAGACCTCGCTGTAATGCCACCGACCGTTGCCGCAGCTTTGCGATGCGTTCGAGCGCCGCTCGAATGCGATGGTTCTTGGCCACGGCGATATTTTCCGTGCCGAAATAATTGCGGTTGCCCCCGTGTTCGCGTGCGCCGGCCTGAAAGCCGATCTCCGAACCGTAATAGACGACAGGGATGCCGCGGCTCGTGAACAGCCAGTTGTTCGCATCGATGAAACCGTCTGCATCCGCATTCATACGCGCCATATCGTGGTTGTCGTAAAACGTCATCAGGTCGTAGGGGTTGTCATAGAGACGATCGTCGAGGTGCAGGTAGTCGAGCAGCCGCGAGTAGGGTTCGCCATCGGCAAACACATCGTTCATCGCCTGCTGGCCGGGGAAGTCCAAAACGCTGATGCCGCCATTCTCGGGCCAGGTGTGTTCGGCTATCTGCGCCGCTTCGAACGACCAGCTTTCCGCAAACATGAAAAAGTCCGGTCGCTTCTCCCGGATGCGGTCGCTGAATGCCTTCCAGAATTCGTGCGGCATGTGCTTGATCGTGTCGATGCGAAACGCCGCCGCGCCCTGGTCGATCCATTGCGAATAGGCATCGACGAAATAGTCGAGCACGTCGGGATTCGATTCATTCATGTCCGACAGCTGCGCGAGATCCGGCTCGTTGTTATAAAACGTGTGCAGCGGGTTCGACGGGTCGAGCTCCGACGGGTGCAGGTTTTGGTGGTCGGCAACCAGCCGACCGTCGCTATCGTACAGTTCACCGTACTTCGGCTGGTCAACGGGCATCGTGTAGGCCGGCGAGCCGTGATTGCAGACGACGTCGAGCACGAGGTCGATGTCGTAGTCATCGTGCAGGATGCGCGTCAGGTCGCGAAACGCCAGCCCGTCCGATCCCAGGTGCTCGTCAACGACGAAAAAGTTGACGCCCCAGTAACCGTGATAGCCGGACTTGCCCTTGTCTGCAAATATGCCCTCGCCCGGTCGCGTGCTGCCGGTAAAGGCTTCGTCCGGGTTGTCGACGATCGGCGTGATCCAGAGCGCGGTGAAGCCCATGTCCGCGATGTAGCCGGCATTGTCGACGATGCCGCGGAAATCACCGCCGAGGTAGCCGATATTCGCTGGTCCCTGGCCGCTCAGACGTATCGGACGGTCGAAAGACCCGACCTCGGCACCGCCCTGCTCCGGGTGGTTATTCGTCGGATCCCCATCGACAAAGCGGTCGGTGACGACGAAGTAGATCGCTTCCGATGCGAACGGCGCCAGCGTGCCGTAGTACTCCATCTCCGGCTCGACGTCCGGGACCGGCTGCGGCGCAACGCAGCCGAACAGCAGCGCAAATATGCCGATAACACACAGTCGTTCGAATCTCATCGTGCGGGCTCCGCGGTCTTGTCGACGAGCAGAGTCGTGAGACCGGCGATGATCATCAGTCCGCC
>JBFIQH010000260.1:0-3690 GCA_041609735.1 Woeseiaceae bacterium
CGACGTTGCCCACGCAAGAGGCGTGAAAGTAACGGCGCATGCGCACGGCGCGCAGTCGATCAAGGACGCGATCAGCGCCGGTGTCGATTCGATCGAGCATGCATCGCTGGCCGACGACGAGGCCATTGCGCTGGCTGCCGAACACGGCGTCGCGTTCTCGATGGACGTCTACAACGGCACGTACACGGCTGAAGTCGGCGAAGCGCTCGGCTACCCCGAAGAGTTCATGCGCAAGAATGAAGAGACGACAGAGGCACAACGGCAGGTCTTCGAGAAAGCCTACGCCGCGGGCGTACCGATCATCTACGGCACTGACGCGGCGGTTTACCCGCACGGCCTCAACGCGCGCCAGTTCGAGGTCATGGTCGCGCGCGGCATGAGCCCGATGGACGCGATTCGCTCTGCAACCTCGGTTGCTGCAGAACATATGGATATGGCCGACGACGTTGGCGCACTTGCCGTCGGCCGCTACGGCGACCTCGTTGCCGTCAAGGGCAATCCGCTCGATGACATCACGGTATTGCAGGACATCGACTACGTCATCAAGGGTGGCGTCGTCGAGATCAGCCCGTCCGAACCGGGCATCGCTGATGCAGTGTATCGTAACGGCCGCATCTACACGGTCGACTCGTACCGCAAGTGGGCCGAAGCCATTGCGATCGACGAGGGACGCATCGTTTACGTCGGTGACAACGCCGGTGTCGACGACTTCATCGGTGATGGCACCGAGGTATACGACCTCAATGGCCGCATGATGATGCCGGGCTTCCAGGACGCGCACGTGCACCCGATCGTCAGCGCCATCGATGCGCTGGCCTGTGACCTCAGCGGCCTCGACGATCTCGCGGCTTATCGCACGCGCATTTCCGAGTATGCCGCGGCGAATCCTGGCGTCGAGTGGATCAAGGGTGGCGGCTGGTCGATGGCGGTGTTCGGCCCCGGCGGCAGTCCGAGCAAAACGATACTCGACGAACTCGTGCCGGACCGGCCTGTATTCCTGACGTCGGCCGACGGGCACAGCGGCTGGGCGAACAGCGTTGCGCTCGACATCGCCGGCATCGACAAGGACACGCCGGATCCGCCCGACGGCATCATCGATCGCGACCCCGAAACCGGCGAGCTGGTCGGCAGCCTGCAGGAGGGCGCGATGTCGCTGGTCGCCCGGCACGTACCGGAACCGGATGCGGCCGAGCGCATGGCGGCGTTGAAGTACGCCCGTGACATGTTTCACGCCTACGGCATCACGTCATTGCAGGATGCATACACTTTCGAGCCGGGACTGCAAACCTACGTGGCGCTCGACAGGGCCGGCGAACTGAACCTTCGGGTATTCCCGGCGCAGTGGTTCGAGCGCGACGGTAACGAGGAACAGATTCCAGTATTCATCGAGCGTCGCGAACGCTATACGTCGCAGAACGTCCACCCGATCAGCGTCAAGATCATGCAGGACGGCGTCATGGAGAACTACACCGCGGCAATGCTGGAGCCTTACCTGGTGCCAAGCGGTACGAAGGGCATCCCGATGGTCGAGCCGGAGGCGCTGAAAGATTTCGTCACCGCCATCGACGCGGCGGGGTTCCAGGTGCACTTTCATGCGATCGGCGACGCGGCGATCCGCCAGTCACTCGACGCAATCGAGGTCGCACAAAGCAAGAACGGCAATCACGACCGCCGCCACCACATCTCGCACCTGCAGGTCATCGATCCGGCCGACATACCGAGGTTCGCCGAACTCGGCGTCGTTGCGAACTTTCAACCGTTGTGGGCATATGCGGATGCCTACGTCACCGACCTGACGATTCCGTTCATCGGTGAAGAGCGTGCACGCTGGATGTACCCGATCAAGTCGGTCATCGACGCGGGCGGCAAAGTTGCCTTCGGCAGTGACTGGTCGGTATCGACAGCCAACCCGTTTCCGCAGATCGAGACGGCAATCACCCGCGTCGATGTCGACACCCACGACACGCCGGTCATGAACCCGGAGCAGCGCATCACGCTGGCCCAGGCACTGGAAGCATTCACGCTGAACTCGGCGTTCGTCAATCACCAGGACGACTCGACCGGCTCTATTGCCGTCGGCAAGCTCGCCGACGTCATCGTGCTCGATCGCGACCTGTTCCGGGTACCGCCCGAAGAAATATCCGAAACGAAAGTGTTGCTGACACTTTTCGAGGGGAAACCGGTGTACGGCAATCCAAAAGCGCTCTGAACAGATTTATGATCGCGGATACTTCAGCCAGCCCGGTGCTTCGTAGACGCTGACCGACACGTCGTCGCCGACGCGAATCTCGCCCGCCACGTCGACGACACCGACGACGCCGCGTTTCAGTTTCGCCGCTTTCGGGAACGCGGTGTGCGTCGGCGGCTCTCCGCCTTTCGTTGTGTAACGCTCGGCGACTCGCACGCCCTGCTCGCGGCACGGCGGATTGTATTCGACGACGGTCAGTTGGGCGCCGGACGGAAAGGTCAGCAGCGTGCCTTTCGGCAGTGCGGAAAGATTCAAAATGCCAGAAAACACCAGGTTGACGCTGACCGCGCTGCCGTCGAGCGTATCAGCAAGATTCATCGCCGCGCTGATCTCCTCGAGCTCTTCGACAGACGATGCCGACCATTGCCGTTCGTTGCGCCGCAGCGTGCCTTTTGGCTGCTTGTCGACGGCCCAGCACTTGCGCGTGTAGGACTGGTAGCGGTCGCCGACGACGCCGTCTAGCGCCATCTGGATCGACTCGACGTCACGAATGACGCCGTGATCGATGCCTACGTGCAGCGAATGTACCTTGCCGGTCAGTTTGTTCATGGCCGTTCTTCGTCCAGCGATGCCCATATGTCCTGCGCCCAGCCGCGAATCGTCAGCGCTTCCTGCCAGCGGTCGGACAGTTCGTTCTGCTGACCGTCCGTAATTGCATAGGGCGGCGGCCCTAGCTCGCACAGGAATCGCAGTGTAGCGCCATCCTCGTTGCGCTGCTGCCAGAGCCGCATACCGTCGCGCCACCAGGCCCGGAAGATGTCGACCCACTCGCGGTGCTGCGGAAAGTCGATCGGTACCTGCACCTGCTCGCGGCTGGCGACGCGGCCCTGGAAGCAATCGGAGCGCTCGAGCACAGCGCGGATGTAGCCGGCATCACGCTCGGGGACCGGCGCACGCAGTTCACGATCGACGACGAAATGCGACAAGTCCGCGCACAGCCGCATCTCCGGCACCCGCTCCATCAGCTGCAGCGTGAAATAGAGATCGTTCAGCAGGCTGTCGCGGTGCGTTTCGAACATCAGCGGCATGTTCATCGCAGCAGCTTCCACGATCCAGCGGCGCACGACCGGCACCGCATCTTCGGGGCGTATCGGCATGACGCCGCTGATCACGTTGACGTGGCAGGCTTCGAGCTCGACGGCAAGCTCGAGCAATGGCTGCATGTCGTCGACGCTGCGCGGGAACGCGTTGATCATGCAGCCGAGATCGTGCTTCCGGTAATGAGGGCGCAGCGCGAGACACTCTGCGATTTCTTCCACGGCAGGATCGAGACAGACGCCGTCGTAGCCGGCGGCGGCAATTTTCGCGAAGCTTTCCGCCGGAGAGGGTTCCATGCAGCCCGGGCGACGCAACTCCATTGCCCACAGCGACTGGTAGATTTCAAGCCGCTGCACTGTTCCGCCGGTCCTTGCCGATAACCAGTGCGTCGACGGCGACTACGC
>JBFIQH010000261.1:0-3690 GCA_041609735.1 Woeseiaceae bacterium
CCAGGGGTATTCGGCGTACGTCGACCTCGGGTACCGCTTCAGCGACACGTTCGACATGAACTTCGGCGTGCGCTATTCGTATGACGAGAAAGACTTCTCGCAGCAGGTCCTGCCGGACCCCGGTGGATCGCTGCTGGCCTACAAGGTGCAGACCGGTTTCTCGACACCGAACGGTCCGCTGACCGACAAGCAGGACTGGAGCAAGGTGACGTATCGTGTCGTCGCAAACTGGCGTCCCAACGATGCAACCCTGCTATTCGGCAGCATCACAACGGGCTACAAACCCGGCGGATTCGGTAGCTTCAATGTAGAGCCGAGGCCCGGCGTGGCGGCCTGCGAAGCGCCGTTCGGCCTGTGTGTCGCCGATAACTCGACCGAGCGGCCGGGCGACTTCGGTCCGGAGACGGTGATCTCGTACGAGATCGGCTACAAGGGCAGCATCATGGATGGCCGCACGCAGATTTCCGCCAACGCGTTCCTCTACGATTACGAAGACCTGCAGGCGATCTTTGGCGATGGCCCGCGAACCATCGTCGACAACGTCGGCCAGGTTGACGGCACCGGCGTCGAGTTCGACGTCAAGACGGCGTTGACCGATCACGTGGATCTGCACGTCGGCGTGTCGTGGTTCGATTCCGAGGCGACGAACGTACAGGCGTTCTGCGGCAACGGTGAAACTCTCACCGGCAGCGCCGATGTCTGCGAGGGCGTCTCGATCCCCTGGGCGCCCGAGTGGACGGCATTTGCGGTATTGAGGACCGCATTCCCGATGGGCCAGGGCGAAGTCTTCGGCAACCTGAGCTGGAGCTGGGAAGACGACTATCGCGGCGACTGGCCGGATCCGAGCGTCATCTACCAGCGGATCCAGGCGCTGAACCAGACGGATATCGCCGTCGGGTATCGCATGGACAACTGGAGTGTCCGCGCTTACGTCGAAAACGTCTTCGACGGCGTCTGGTACGACGGCAATTACTCCAACGACGATCCGGACCCGATTATTATTTATGCCGAACATGCGTTCGGGCCGGCTCGGCCGAGAACGGCGGGCGTGAGGTTCTCCTACAACTGGGGCAATTGATTCGGGGCATGGCTTGATCGGATCGGTGGCCTGGCCGCCGTGAGGGCGCGCGCTTCGCCGGCGGGCTTGCGCCGGGTGCCGGACTGATGGATATCTACACGACGACGATCGCGATCAGCCTCGTCGTCTACATTGCAATCGGCAACTACGCGGGCCGCGGCATCCGCAAGCTGGATGACTACTTCGTCGCCGGCCGCCGGGCGCCCACGCTGTTCATCGTCGGCACGCTGGTTGCGAGCCTGATCAGCTCCGTCATGTTCCTCGGCGAGGCCGGGTTCGCCTACGACACCCAGGCCGGGCCCTACGTATTGTTTCCACAGGCCGCGACGATCGGCTACATCTTCGGCGCGCTGTTCTTCGGCCGCTACCTGCGGCGCAGCCGCACGACGACGGTTGCCGAATTCTTCGGACAGCGATTCGCGAGCAAGCGCGTGCAGGCCCTGGCCGGGATCACGATCATCGTCGCGCTCGGCGGCTACCTGCTGGCCGTCACGCAGGGCGCCGCGATCCTGCTGTCGGAGCTGACGCAGCTCTCCTACGTGCAGGGCCTGGCCGTCGCCTGGGTCAGCTACACCGCGTTCACGATGTACTCCGGCTCGCGCGGCGTCATCCTCACCGACACGCTGATGTTCCTGCTGTTCACGGTCGCCAGTGTTGCGGCGGCGATCTACGTGGTCGATGCGCTCGGCGGCGTACCGGAGATTGTCCGCCAGCTGGCCAACTTCGAGCAGAAGCCGGAGCTGCTGTCATGGCACGGCATCGTCGGGCCGGGTACGGCCTGGCCGACCGCCACCGACTACCTGATCTGGGCCATCGTCGTCGACGTCAGCTGGATGCTCGTCTACATGGTGAGCCCGTGGCAGGCGAGCCGGCACCTGATGGCGAAGAACGAGCACGTCGTCCTGCGCTCGGCAATGATTGCCGCGCTGGTCGTCGTCGTGTTGCAGGTGCTGATTTACGGCATGGGCGGCGCCATCAACCTCGCCAATGCGGATATCGAGCCGCAGAAAGCAACGATCTGGGCGGCATTGAACATGCTGCCGGCATTGCTCGGTGCAGTCATGCTGGCCGGCATCATGGCTGCAGCATTGTCGTCGGCTTCGACGTTCCTGTCGCTCGTCGGCTTCAGCGCGAGCAACGACATCGGCATTCGGCACGGCGGGGACGAGCAGAGGATGCTGCGCTTCAGCCGCCTGATCATGCTGTTTATCGGCGCGATCGTGCTGGTGCTCGCGCTGGTTTTCCCGCCGAAGATTTTCTGGCTGTCGACGTTCATCGCGACGTTCTTTGCGTCGGCCTGGGGCCCGGTGGGGCTCATGTGCATCTGGAGCCGGCGCATCACCGAGGCGGCGGCGTTCTGGGGCATGCTCGCGGGCATGGTCTTTAACGCGGTGCCGAAAGGCTTGCAGACGTTCTACGGGCTCGATCTGCCGTCGTGGCTCGATCCGATGATCATCGGCGCCGTCGCGAGCCTGCTGGTCACCGTGGTCGTGTCACGCTACACGACGGTCAGCCGTGCCGAAGCCGAGTACCTAGAGCGCCTGCACGAGCGGCCGCTCGACGAGATCGGGCCGCGACGCACGCGCGTGACGCTGTACGTGCCGGTCGTGCTGCTGCTGGCGCACGGCGTCACGATGCCATGGCTGCTGACGAACTGGTACGTGCGCCCCTACCAGGAGGCGCGCGGTATGCTGGCGCCCGACGGCTCGCTGAACCTCCTGACCGGCGAGATGGCGCTGATGGCCAGCTGGTGCGTGATCTGGATCGGCATTTCCGTCTTCGCGTATCTCTCGATCAAGCGCGCTTACGGCGCACAACGTCCGGGCTAACAGTCGCCGGGCGGTGTCTGGCGCGCCCGTGCCGGCGTCCAGAAAGGTTTCTTTCGCAATTCGCACTTCGACATGCGCCGGTACGGGCGCAGGTCCTTGTACTTGTAAATCTCCGCCCAGATCTCGCCGGCCAGATAGCGGGTCTCGATCATCGCTAGCGCGATGTTCGACTTCACTGCCGGTGACCACATCGCCGACGTGACGTAACCGATCGTCTTCTTGCAGCCTTCGCTGTCGTAGACGATCGATCCCCCGGCCGGCCAGTTGCCCTCGATGTCGAGACGCGCGAGCGTCCACTTGGGCCCGCGGCGTTGCTCCTCGAGCAGCGCCTTGCGGCCATTGAAGTGTGGCTTGTCGAGATTGACGAGCCAGCCGAGCTGCAGTTCATACGGCGTGTGGTCGTGCTCGAAGTGCACGGTCTTCAGCGACTCCGCGAAGTCCATGAACGGCATGATGAAGCCGGCTTCTAGGCGCGCCATGTTGGTCGCGGTTTCGCCGTATGGCTGGATGCCGTAGTTTTTGCCCGCGGCATAGAGTTCATCCCACAGCGTCAGCGCGAGGTCGGGCTTGATCCATAATTCGTAACCGAGGTCGCCGGTGAAGCCGGTGCGCGACACCATCAGCTGATCGCCGTGGTACCCGAAGAAGCGGATATCGAAGGCTTTGGCCTCGTCGATGCCGGTGAGGCCCATCTTTTTCAGTACGGCGCAGGACGTCGGGCCCTGCAGCGACAGGCCGGCCAGCTCGTCGCTGATGTCGCGCACGACGACGTCGTCGAAGCCG
>JBFIQH010000262.1:0-3689 GCA_041609735.1 Woeseiaceae bacterium
CGAGGATGTACATGACGCCGACGAGGCCGGAGCCGATCTGGCTCGCGAGCCGGATGCGCTGCGCCTCGCCGCCGGACAGTGTCTCGGCGCTGCGGTCGAGCGACAGGTAGTCGAGGCCGACGTCCGACAGGAAACCCAGCCGGTCGCCGATCTCCTTGACGATCTTGTCGGCAATCGTCTTGCGCCAGCCCTCGAGCTGCATTGTCTCGAAGAACTCGCGCGCGTGGCCGACCGACAGGTGAGTCAGCTCCGGCAGCGTGCGTTCGGCCACGAACACGTGCCGCGCGGCGCGGTTCAGGCGCGTGCCCTCGCAGTCGGGGCAGGCCTGGCTGTTCAGGAACTTCGTCAGCTCCTCGCGCACGGCGCCCGACTCGGTCTCGCGGTAGCGGCGGTCGAGGTTCGGGATGACGCCTTCGAAGCGATGCAGTTTCTTGATCTGCATGCCGCGCGAGTTCGCGTAATGAAACTCGACCTTCTCGTTGCCGCTGCCGAAGAGCACAATTTTCTGCAGCCGCTCGGGAAGCTCCTCGAACGGCATTTCGATGTCAAAATCGAAGTGCTCGGCGAGGCTCATTATCATCTGGTAGTAGTAAGTCGTCTTGCGGTCCCAGCCGCGGATTGCGCCACCGGCAAGCGACAGTGACGGGTTGACGACAACGCGCTCGGGATCGAAGAACTGCTTGACGCCGAGGCCGTCGCAGGTCGGGCAGGCGCCGGACGGGTTGTTGAACGAGAACAGTCGCGGCTCGAGTTCGGTCAGGCTGTAGCCGCAGACATTGCAGGCGAGGCGGTCCGAGAACACGAGTTCGTCGTTGCCCGAGTCGTCCATCCACGCGATGCGCGCGACGCCATCGGCGAGCCGGAGCGCCGTCTCGAAGGATTCGGCGAGCCGCTGGCGCAGGTCTTGTTTGACCTTGAAGCGGTCGACGACGGCTTCGATCGTGTGCTTGCGCCGAAGGTCCAGCTTGGGCGGCTGGTCGAGTTCATAGACCTCGCCGTCGATGCGCGCGCGGATGAAGCCTTGTGCCATCAGGTCCTGCATCAGCTGCACGTGCTCGCCCTTGCGTTCGTCGACGACCGGCGCGAGCAGCATCAGCCGCGAGCCTTCCGGCATCGACAACACCTGGTCGACCATCTGGCTGACCGTCTGCGCCTCGAGCGTCGTGTCGTGGTCGGGGCACTTCGGGATGCCAGCGCGTGCAAACAGCAGGCGCAGGTAGTCGTAGATCTCGGTGACGGTGCCGACTGTCGAACGCGGATTGTGCGACGTCGATTTTTGTTCGATCGATATCGCCGGCGACAAACCGTCAATATGATCGATATCGGGCTTCTCCATCATCGACAAAAACTGCCGCGCGTACGCCGACAGCGACTCGACGTAACGGCGCTGCCCCTCGGCATAGATCGTATCGAACGCGAGCGACGATTTTCCCGAACCGGACAACCCGGTGAAGACGATCAGCTTGTCGCGCGGCAGGCTGACGTCGATGTTCTGCAGATTGTGCGTGCGCGCGCCGCGCAACTCGATCGTTCGGATCTCGTGTGAACGTGGCGACTGCACGGCTCGCGAATTCTTTGGCGACGCATTGTTGCGCTTCTGCGCCGGGCGATTACCCGATTCTGACGGCGATTTGCTCGATGACATCCGGAGTTTCAGTGAATAGCGACCAACCTGCTAATATACGCCGCCCCCCGACACCGGCGCAAAGCGCGTCTGTAACAATATGCAAACCGATGACTGAGCCACTGCCAATCACGAAGATGCTGGGCGCCGAAAAGCGCGCCGTCAGCGTCATTGCCGCGATCGCGATGCTGCGCATGCTGGGGCTGTTCGCGCTGCTGCCGGTGCTGTCGCTGTATGCCGCCGAATTCGCCGACGCGACGCCGTTGCTGGTCGGGCTGGCCGTCGGCGCCTATGGCCTGACGCAGGCCGGCCTGCAGATACCGATGGGCGCATTGTCGGACCGCATCGGCCGCAAGCCGGTCATCATCGCCGGGCTCGCCGTGTTCGCGATCGGCAGCGCGATCGCCGGACTCAGCGACACCATCGGCGGCGTCATCCTCGGGCGCTTCCTGCAGGGCGCCGGCGCGATCTCGGCGACGCTGACGGCACTCGTTGCCGACGCGACGCGCGGCGAAGTCCGCACGCGTTCGATGGCCGTGCTCGGCGTCGGCATCGGCCTGTCGTTCATCATTGCGATGGTCTTCGGGCCCTGGTTCGCGTCGCTTTACGGCGTCCCGGCGCTGTTCTTCCTCGGCATCTTCGTCGCGATGCTGGCGGCGGCGCTGGTCATGGCGCTGCCGCATTCGATCGAAAAGCCGGCCAGACCTGCGCGCTGGAATTTCCGTGCGGCGATGACGCCCGAGTTGTTGCGCATCGACCTGTACGTGTTCGTATTGCACACGATCCTGACGGCGAGCTTCGTCGCGCTGCCGTTCCTGCTGGAGTCTGGCCTCGAACTGCCGCTCAATCAGCACTGGCAGCTGTACGTCGGCGCGATCGTGTTTTCACTGGTCGGCACCATCCCGCTGATCCTGCGCGACGAGCGGCTGGGCAAGACACAGACGATCGGCGTCGCCGTGCTGCTGGTGATGCTCGGAGAGCTCGCGCTGAGTTTCGTCGCCTTCTCGGCGCTGACGACGTTTGTCGCGCTGGCGCTGTTCTTCGCCGGCTTCAACTTCCTCGAAGCCGGGCTGCCGGCGCGGCTGTCGAAGCTTGCGGACGATGACTCCCGCGGCGCGACGCTGGGCGTGTTTTCGAGCTCGCAGTTCCTCGGCGCGTTCGCCGGCGGCCTGCTCGGCGGCCGCTTCCTGGCCGACGGCCGGCCGGAGAACGTGTTCTTCGTCTGCGCGCTGCTGGCGGCGATCTGGCTGGCGGTGGCCGGCTTCGGCAGGCGGTCGCAGCCGACAGGGGACGTGACGGCAGGTGATCCCTGAGGTCCAGCGCAGCCCGGCAGCGAAACGAGGGCATTTCACGCCGACGAACGCCGAAAACGCCGTAAACCTCGGGAATTGACGCTGGCAATTGCGCTCCCAGGCTCTACAATAAGCGACCCTCGCAGGCGGCCGGCACAGGCTGCCGCGCTCCGTGCAACATCGACATAAACCAGCGAAAAAAGGACCGGATATGGCCCGCGGAATCAACAAAGTCATCCTCATCGGAAATCTCGGACAGGATCCCGAGACGCGTGCAATGCCGTCCGGCGGCACGGTGACCAATTTCACGCTGGCGACGAACGAGTCCTGGAAGGACAAGCAGACCGGCGAGCAGAAGGACCGCACCGAGTGGCACAAGGTCGCGATGTTCAACCGGCTGGCCGAGATTGCGGCCGAGTACCTGAGAAAGGGTTCGCAGGTCTACATCGAGGGCAAGCTGCGCACCCGCAAATGGCAGGACCGCGACGGCAACGACCGTTACACGACCGAGGTCATCGCCGACGAAATGCAGATGCTCGGTGGCCGCGGCGGCAGCGGCGGCGGATCGTCGTCTTACAGCGGTGGTGGCGGCAGCCAGGACCGTGGACAGCCAAGCGCACCGCCCAGTGACGACTTCGACGACGACATCCCGTTCTAGGGAGACCGCCGAGGACAGTTCCCGGTAACGACATCATGTCCAGAAAGCTCTACATCAAGACGATGGGCTGCCAGATGAACGAGTACGACTCGGACAAGATGGCGGACGTGTTGCG
>JBFIQH010000263.1:0-3670 GCA_041609735.1 Woeseiaceae bacterium
CGGCGCACGCGGCTCATTGCCTCGCGCACGTCCGACGCGGCGCTGTCGAGGTCGACCGTGGGCCGGAACTCGATGCGCATGCGGCCGTTGTTTTCTTCCGACGCTGTCTCGATATTGAGAATGCCGGAGACGCGTGCAACCACGCCCTCGATCAGGCTCATGACCTCGGCATCCATCGTTTCCGGCGACGCGCCCGGATACGGCGCGCGGACGCCGACGATCGGCCGATCGACATTCGGCAGTTCACGAATCTCGACCGCCATGATGGCCGCGATGCCGGCCAGCACGACCAGCAGGTTAAGGACCAGGACGAGAACCGGGCGCCGGATACTGAGGCTCGGCAGGTCGTTGATTTCGCCCAGCGACTGCGCGTTGTCGCCCCGCTCGTCAGCCTCGCGATAGCGTTTCACGGGATCGCGTCAGTCGGTGACCGCGGAGTCGACGCTGCCGGCGGCAAAGTTGACGGGGCCGTATTCCACGGCGACACCTTCGCGCATACGCTGTATGCCCTCGACGACGATCAACGCGCCGCGATCGAGTTCGGCGTCGACGAGGACCCTGCCCTTGTTACGCTGCACGATGTTGACGGGGATTCGTTTCGCGGCGCCGTCGACCACGCCCCAGACATACGCGCCTTCGGCACCCCACTGTACCGCCGTCTCGGCAATGACCGGGAACTCGTTGCCGTTGATCTCGATGCGCACGCGGAAACTCATGCCGGGACGCAGCTCGTCGTGTTCGTTCGCGACGCGTGCGCGTGCAGCGAATGTGCGCGTCGCGGGGTTGATCCTGCTGCCGATGTCGACAATTTCTCCGGTCAGGCCGTTTTCGCGGTCGGCCCACGTCCCGAGCGACACTGTGTCACCGACCTGCAGCTCGCCGATCAGTGCCTCGGGTACCTCGAAGCTGACCAGCAATGCACTGCGATCATCGAGCGTCGTGATCAGCGTCGACGGATCGACGCGATCGCCGGCATCGATCTCGGTGATGCCGACGTGGCCGGCAAACGCCGCTTCGATCGTTCGATGGTCGAGCGCGACGCGTGCCTTGTCCAGTTCGATGCGTGCCGCTTCGGCTTGCGTCTCGGCAGCATCGATTGCTGTCGGCAGCACCGCACCGCTGCTGCCCGACTTCCGGTAGCGCTCATAAAGGCGCTCGGCATCTTTCAGCCGAACCTCGGCGAGTTCGACGGCAAGCACCGCATCCCGCGAATCCAGTTCAATGAGGACATCTCCGGCAGACACGCGCTGGCCCGGCTGGAAATTTACGGCTATGACTTCGCCGGACGATTCCGGGTGCAGCTCCACCGAACGGATCGCCCGCGAGGTGCCTACCGCTTCGACGCGGGTTTGTTCGCTTTCGTAAGCGATCGGCTCGACGATGACGCGGGTCGCCGCCGTGCGCGACAGGCCCGGGCTCGCGTCATCGCCGCCGCAGGCGGAAAGGACGGCCATCGCCGTGAGGGCGAAGCAGGGTATCGAGGGCCGGATGCTCATGCACAGATTCGGTTTCAAGCGGAATCTCACATTGTACTGCAAGTCCGGGTAACGGGCCGCTACCGATGTGCGCTAAGATCGCCGCTCGATACACAATGCAACACTTTCAATGTCGGATCGCCCCGAGGGCAAGCACAGGGACCACGTGGCACTCGGTATGCTCGCCGGCGCCGGCGCGTTCCTGATGTTCACGATCATGAACGTGTTTGCGAAATTGCTCAGCGAAAACCATTCGGTTATCGAGATCGCGTTTTATCGCAACCTGATCGCCATCGTTCCGTTCCTTTTGATGATATTCGTGCTCGGCGATCGCAACATTCTGGTCATTCGCACCAAGCCGGCGTTCGTCCTGTCGCGCGCGGTGCTGGGCACGCTCAGCCTTACGCTGACGTTCGCCGCTTATGCGGTCATGCCGATGGCCGAGACGAACGCACTGATGTTTACCGCGTCACTGTTCATACCGGTTCTCGGCGTAATGTTCCTGAATGAAAGCGTCGGCATGTTTCGCTGGTCGGCGGTGCTGATCGGCTTCTTCGGCGTCGTCATCATGCTGAAACCTTCCGGAGACGTTTACCTGCTGGGCGTCGGGCTCGCGCTGAGCGCCGCGCTGATGCAGGCGATACTGCAGGTCATTCTCCGACACCTCGGCCCGCATGAGCGGCCGGAAACGGTGACCTTCTATTTCTTCGCGATCGGTATCGGCGTTACCGCGATTGCGATGCCGTTCGTTGCCGTCACACCGACAATCAACGAGATTCCGTTACTGCTCGGTGTCGGGCTCAGCGGCTCGGCGGCCCAATGGTGCCTGACGGTGGCGTTTCGCAACGCGCCGGCTGCCGTCGTCGCGGTCTTTAACTACAGCGGTATCATCTGGGCAACGCTGTTCGGCTGGCTGATCTGGAGCGACTGGCCCTTGCCGACGGTATTTGTCGGAGCGGCGATTGTCATCGCGTCGAACCTGCTGATCATCTGGCGGGAGAGCCGTCTCGGCACAATCTCCGACGCGCGGCTGCGTGCGAAACTCTGACGACGGTCTAGCGCAGGACCGTGATCACAAGTAACGCCACCGCGGCGATAACGATCGTCGCGAACGTCATCACCATGCCGGTTATTCGAAAACGCAGATTCTCGCGCTCCTGGCTGATGCCATAGGCGTGTATCACTCGCCCTGCAAGCAGCAGCAGGCACAGCGCGTGCACCAGCAGCGGCATTGCGGCTCCGGTCTCGATGAACCAGATCAGCAGCAACCCGAGCGGAACATACTCGGCGAAGTTTGCGTGCGCCCTGCTGGCGCGCGCAAGCAGAACCTGGTCCCCGCTGCCGATCGCCACCGAGAATCGTCGCCGGTAACGGATGGTTCGAAAGCTCAGCAACACGAACAACAGAGCCAGTATTGCTGCGTAAACCGGTGTAATCATTTCTGATTTCCTCAGTAGGTGCCGTCGTTTACTGATTGGCGTCCGGCAACAGGCCCTTGCGTGCGGCAAAACGCACGATATCGGCCGTGTTGTGCATGTCGAGCTTGTTCATCATGTGGGTTCGATGGTTGTCTGCCGTCTTGACGGCAATCCCCATGATCTTGGCGATTTCCTTCGTCGACTTGCCCTCGACGACGAGGTGAAACACCTCACGCTCGCGATCGGTAAGACTGCCGTAGGGGTCTGCGCGCACCTGCGACGGGCGCTGATACTGTTCCGCGAGAATCTTCGTCGCCTGTGGCCCAAAGTAAACGTTGCCCTTGGCGAGCGTGCTCACGGCATCTGTCAGTTCGTTCGATGCACTGTCCTTGACGAGATACCCTGCTGCGCCAGCCTTGATAATCGGCACGATGTACTCCTCGTCCTCGTGTACCGTCAGCACCAGAATGCGGATAGCGGGCTGTGCCGCATGTATACGCCTGACGGCTTCCAGGCCGCCAAGGCGCGGCATCGTCAGGTCCATGACGACGATGTCGGGCAGCAGTTCCAGCGTTAGCTCAACGGCGGCAAGGCCGTCGGCTGCTTCTGCGACGACCTCGCACTCCGGCGCGTCCTGCAGGATCCTGACGATGCCCTCGCGAACGATGCGATGGTCATCGGCGACCAGGATACGTATCGGTGTGTTCATAGCGTCGCCTCCGGCAATTCGAGCAACAGGGTCGTACCGGCACCCGGCGCCGACTCCACGTGCAGCCG
>JBFIQH010000264.1:0-3619 GCA_041609735.1 Woeseiaceae bacterium
CGTCAACCTCACGCAAGCCCACGATCTTTACAAGAACTCGGTCATGATGCCGGAGATTCACTGCATCGAGACGACACTGCAGCACCTCGAGCCGCCCACGTGGCCGGAAGACTTGTTCGGCGAGATCGATCACGAACTCGCATTCGAGGGTTCGATGATCTTCGAAGACACCTGCGAGAAATGTCATGGGCCGTTTCCACGCACCGCGATTTACGCCGAAGGCGAAGAGTGCTGCGAGGCAGGTATCGATGGCGTTACCCGATGCAAACCGGCTGTCGACGGAAAGGTTTGCTATGACACGGCGAAATACCACGAATGCACAACCTGCCACGGGCCGACGATGACCGACAAGAATGGCAAGCTGCTTGCACTCTCGGGATCGAACATGAAGCACCCGGAGGCCGCCCTGTCGGGTGGGGTCAGAATTGGCGACTGGTCCGACGAGTACGCGGACCAGGTCAGTCGTGGCGATTACTGGGACATGATTCACATACCGTTGTCGTACATCGGCACCGACCCGACGTCGGCGCTGAACATGATCAACAATACGTTCGACATCAGTTCGCTGTTCGAACTCATTGATGCACAACAGCCGGGCTCGGTGTTAAGGAAGCCGAAGTACATCAAGGACCCGAAGAATACGCATTTCGCGGATGGCCTGAAGTTTATTGGCGGCGAGGTCCGTTACAAGCAGTACCGCGAGTGGGACCTGATGAACGGCTACAAACCGAAGGATGGCAAGGAAGCAGCGGTTGCTGATCTCGACGGCTTCGGCGAAACCGACGACCCGGTTGCCTGGCGGGCGTACCGGCCGCGGCCGCTCGAGGGCGTCTGGGCGACGGCGCCGTTCTTGCACAATGGCTCGGTGCCGAGCATTTACCAGCTGCTGCTGCCGGCCGAGGAGCGTGATCAGGAGTTCTACCTCGGACGCAAGGAATTCGATCCGGAAACGCTCGGCATCAAGGTCGACAAGTTCAAGGGCGCATTCAAGTACGACACGACGGTCACCGGCAACTCGAACCTCGGCCATGAGTTCAATGACGGCCTCTGTGGCGACGGCGTCATCGGCTATGCGGTGCCGGAGAACCCGGGGTATTGCCGCCAGTTTACCGAGCACGAGCGCAGGGCGATTCTCGAGTACCTGAAGGTTCACAATGACGGCAGGCGGCCCGACCCGGGATCCGAACCTCACTGTTCCCGCGTGTCATGGCCGGAGAAACAATAATGAAAATTCATCTTCTCCGCTGGGCCCGGCGCCTGCTCTACTTCGTCATTGCGTACGCGGCGTTGTTCGTGCTGGTATTCGCCGTGCAGATGGTGAAAGGATCGATCGGCGATCCCGATGCCGACCTGATCGACAGGAACGAAATTGATACCGGCAACCGTCGCACCGACACGGCGGCCATCGTCGAGTCGATCCGCAAGCTCGTCAACATTTATCGCACACCCGAATATCAGCGCGATGCGCATTCGAAACCGCACGGCTGCGTGCGCGCCAAATTCGAAATTTTTGACATCGAATCGAAGTACAACCACGCGATCTTCAGCGATGCCGGCAATTACGAGGCCTGGGTGCGATTCTCGAGCGGCACCGTGCCTGCGCTGCCCGATTACAAGAAGGACGCGCGCGGCATGGCGATCAAGGTGATGGATGTACCGGGTAAGCAACTGTTGCCGCCGCTGCTCGCCGGCAAAACGCAGGATTTCCTGATGATCAGCTCGCCGAACTTCTTTATTCGTTCGGTGGCCGAGTATCGCGAGCTCGAAGCAGCCGCGGCGAAGGAAAAGCCGTTCACTTACTTCCTCGGCGACTATTACCTGAATCCGTTCAAGTGGCGCCTGCGCGAACTTTACCTGGGCCTGTCGACGCGCACGAAAGCGCCGCCGACACCGCTGTCGATGCAATACTACAGCGCATCGGCCTTCAACCTCGGACCGCACCAGATCAAGTACAGCGCGAAGCCGTGCGAAATCGTCGACCCGCCCGGCATCAATCGCAAGGACCCGAATTTTCTTCGCGAGGGCATGAAAAAAGTGCTGAAGACGAGCGACGCCTGCTTCCAGTTCATGGTGCAGGTGCGTGACCCCGAGGAGCGCATGCCGATTCAGGACACGACGGTCCGATGGTCCGAGAAGAAATCGCCGTTCGTGCCGATCGCTCGGCTGCACATACCGAAGCAGGAGTTCGACAGCGCCGCGCAGAACGAGATGTGCGAGGACATGTCGTTCACGCCGTGGCACGCGGTGGAAGGCCTGGAGCCTATTGGTTACATCAACGAACTGCGCCGCGAAGTCTACCTGCATACGGCCGCGTTCCGGCGGGTACGAAACGCCGCGAATCTCGACGAACCGGAAAGCTGGTGCGACAGCCTCGACATCTACTGCGACAAGCCGGCCAGAACCCCTGCTGAACCCGAACCGGAGGCTGCCGCAGTCCCCGTTGAAGCGCCGGTAACCGACGACGTCGGGGATCCTGTCGACGAGTAGCTACCCCGCCGTGACGATAGCGACGGTGTTCAGCTGTCGGGCAAGCTGTCCGTAAGGCTAGCGATACGACTCGAAGACTTGCGCCTCGCCCTGATCGTCGATCAGCAGGACGTCGTACGGGTCGCGCACGCCACCGTACGCCGGCCCGTCCATGCCCGGAGAGCCGCGCGGCATCGCCGGCACCGACAGGCCGATGGCCTGCGGCTTTTCATCGAGCAGGCGATGAATTTCCCGCGCCGGCACATGCCCCTCGATCGCGTAACCGTCGACTTCGCCGGTGTGGCAGGAACCGAATCGGACCGGCATCCCGAGCCGGTTGCGTGCCTCGGTGTTGCCTTGGTCGAAGCTGGTTACCGAAAACCCGTTCGCTTCGAGGTGCGCGATCCAGTCCACACAGCATCCGCAGGTCGGACTCTTGAATACTTTCATCGACACCGGCTCCGCGCGCGTGATTACCGGCGACAAGATGCAGACGCCGGCGGCACCAAGGGCCAGCGAGCCAACGAGCTGGCGGCGTAATGGATTGAACGTCATAGGTTTTCTCATAAGATTGTCTCTCGGCTATTCGACCGTCACTGACTTCGCAAGGTTCCGCGGCTGGTCGACGTCGGTACCTTTCAGCACGGCCACGTGGTAGGCCAGCAGCTGCAGCGGCACAGTATAAACGATCGGTGCGATGAGCCTGTCGGCGTGCGGCATGGCGATGACTTTCATGCCCGGCTCGCTCTTGATGCCCGTCTTCGCGTCGGCGAACACATAGAGCTGGCCGCCGCGGGCGCGGACAACCTGCATGTTCGACTTCAGTTTTTCAAGCAACTCGTTGTTCGGCGCGACGACGACGACCGGCATCTCGTCGTCGATCAGTGCAAGCGGCCCATGCTTCAGCTCGCCGGCCGCGTACGCCTCGGCGTGAATGTAGGAGATTTCCTTCAGCTTCAGCGCACCCTCCATCGCGATCGGCCACATGGGCCCGCGTCCGAGAAACAGCGTATGGTTCTTGTTCGCAAAATCCTTCGCAAGATCCTGCAGCTGGTCGCTCATCTTCAGCGCCAGGTCCGAAGCGGCGGCTGCGTGCGTCAGGTTGGCGACGAATTCCCTTTCGCGCTCCTCGGACAAGCCGCGATGCTTTGCC
>JBFIQH010000265.1:0-3618 GCA_041609735.1 Woeseiaceae bacterium
CCACGTGGCTGCAACGCGTCGAGCCGGGCGTGTCGCTGCCGTGGCAATCGTCGAATTCGCCGCGCGAGGGCTACCTCGTCAGCGGCGAGTACCAGCACAGCGAGTGCTTCGATGGCAGGAGTGAAACCGGCATCTACAAAGCGGGAGGCTATTTTTGGCGGCCGGCCGCAATCATCCACGGCGGACCCGAATCGCGTGCGATCAGCGACGCGACCTGGTTCCTCAGGGAGCCGCGCGGCGCCGACCTCAACACGGCCGCCTGGTGTGGCGCCTCCGGCGGCGGCAACTAGAAGCGGTCGTTGCCTTCGATGTCGAGGTTGTTGATCCTTGATCGGCCGAGCATCTTCAACAACAGGTTGCGCACGGCTTTCAGAATCGGGTACAGCGTTCGCGCAACCGCAGGCGAACGAAACGTGGCGCTGGCAATACGGTTAAACAGCCCGGAACCGGAGCTCAGGCGTGCAAGCTCGTTGATCGCGTCAGCGCCATAGTAGATGCGGTCGTCTTTCTTCAGCACCATACCTTCGTCGATGTCGAGGCCGAGCGCGGTGACTTCGCGCAAGACTTCACTGTCGTCGCGGGCATCGATGCGCACCAGTCGTCCTGCCGATTCGTGCACGTCCACGCGGCGGCAATAAAACTCACAGGCCGGGCATTCCCGGTCGTACAGCAACTCAATATCGGGTTTCGATGCCATCTCGCGACCTCGAGCCGCTCGACCTGCGAATTACTTAGTGCGAACGAGCTTGGTAATTCCGGAGCCCAGCTTCATCAATTTCGTCAGCGTCGACGTCGGAATCTCTCGGATCTGCTCGTACCAGGCGCTCGTGTTCTCGACGAATTCGAGCATGTTGTGAATACGCTGTTTCGTCACTTCGCTCGTGTCTTGCTCACTGTCGACTTCGGCCGCGCAGCTCTTCAGCATCGTCAGCGTCGGATTCAGCTCGCGCTGCTTGCGCTGCTCGATGATGACGCGAAACAGTTCCCAGACGTCGTAGATCGATTCGAAGTAATCCCGGCGGTCACCGAGCACGTGTGTCATACGCGCAAGCCCGTAGCTCTGCAGTTCGCGGATGCTTGTCGATACGTTGGAGCGCGCCACGGACAGCAATTCACAGATCTGGTCGGCGCGCAGCGGTTCCGGAGACAGGTAGAGCAGGGCATGAATTTGTGCGACCGTGCGGTTCGTGCCCCAGCGCGTCCCCATCTCGCCCCAGTGCAGCACGTACTTTTCGACGGCGGGAGACAAGGTCATGGTTTTTCTCGTATTTCTGTTTAGACAGAAATTACAGAAATACGCTGCCGCCGTCAACCGGGCGCATTGGCGGTCATGACGACACGGCGCGGTGCGGGCCAGCCCTCGACGGTGCACGACGGGTCGTCCGGCGCCAACGCATCGGCCAGCGATTCGAACGTCATCCACTCCGTGCTGCGCTGCTCTTGGGCGGTCGTCACCGCCGTGTCGGCAACGGTCACGTTGCGAAAGCGCGTGCGGCGGAGCCAGGTCGTCAATTCGGAGATCGTCGGCAACAGCCACACGTTTTTCATCCGTGCATAGCGACCGGGCGGTGTCGAGGCGCAGGGCTCGTCGCCAGGGATGAACAGCGTCTCGAGCACCAGCTGACCGCCCGGCCTCAGCATGGCGCGCAGCTCGGCGAGATGATCGATCGGAGATCGCTGGTGATACAGCACGCCCATCGAGAACACGGTGTCGAATACGGCGGCCGAGGGCACTTCGTGAAGCCTGAGCGGCAAAACGCAAACCTTGTCGTCGCGCTCGAATATATTAATCGCGAGAAACTGCATGACGTACAGAATGCTCGGGTCGATGCCGATGACATGACGCGCGCCGTCTTTTCGCATCTGCAACGCGTAATAGCCGTTTCCGCAGCCGACGTCGAGCACATTGCGACCGGCCAGCGGCTCTATGGCATCGCGAACGCGCGACCACTTCAAATCGGAGCGCCACTCGGCGTCTATGTCGATGCCGCCGACGCTGACCGGCCCCTTGCGCCACGGGGAGAGCCGGAGCAATGCGTCCTTTCGAGCGGGCAGGCTCAGCCCGTGATCCCGCAGGCAAGCCAGCGCGTCGAGCCAGCGCGGCGCATCGCCATGCGCGTCTGGCGTGACGCGCGACATCGCAATCGGCAACACGGATCCGGCCCAGCCGGCGAGACCTGCTGCGTCAAGCAGCGCCGCAATCCCGTCGGCGTCGAAAGGCGATGAGGTAACAGGCACGGTCACCTACGGTTTGAATGCAATCATCGAGACAAAGTTGAAGTAGCGCAGCCATACGGCAATGTTCGCGAAGCCTGCGGACTCGAGCCGCTGCCGGTGCGCGCTGATCGTCTCGGGTACCAGCACGTTCTCGAGCGCGGCGCGCTTGCGGGCGATTTCGGCGGCGCTGTAGTTGTTGCGGCGTTTGTGCTCGTGGTAGAGCTCGACGAGCAGGCGTTCCATGCGCGGGTCTTCGTCGACGACCTTTTCCGACAGCACCAATACGCCGCCCGGAACGAGACCGTCCGCGATCCTGCCGATCATTGCGTCCCGTTCGCCGACGTCGATGAACTGCAGCGTATAGTTCAATACGACCATCGACGCGTTCGCAATTTCGGTCTCCCGGATGTCGCCCAGCACGACGTCGACCGGTGGTCGGGATCCGCCGGTCGATGCCGTTGCGGCGATTGCGTCCCTGCAGCGCTCGATCATCGCCGAAGAATTGTCAACGGCGATGATGCGGCAGCCTTTGGCGCGCGCACCCTGGCGCATTGCCAGCGCCGCGCCGCCCAGCGAACAACCGAGATCATAGCAATGCGTGCCGTCGCGAACGACGCGCGCCGCGAGGGAGCCGATGGCTTCGAGTGACGCGGCATAGCCCGGAATCGAGCGGCGTAACATGTCCGGGAACACGCGCGCGACCGATTCGTCGAAGCGGAACGGCTCGTCGCCGAGCCTGTCCGTGGCAAACAGCTTATCTTCACTCATAGCCGGATTGTGGGAGAATCGGCGGCGCTATGCTACGCGAACTGCACCAGGAACTCGGGATACCGGACGACTACGGCACTGCCGGCGGCCCGCCGCAATTTGAAGAGGCCGCCGAGCTCGTCGAGGTCGGCCCCAATCTCGTCGGCCGTATGCAGCGGCTGACGCCGCTGACGGCCGATCGCTGGTCGTCGATGCAGACGGACGCGATGAACGACGGTATCCAGCTGCTGCTGGTATCGGGTTTTCGCAGTGTCGACTACCAGGCTCGGCTGATTCGCAAGAAAATCAATGCCGGCCAGGCCATCGACCAGATCCTGAGCGTCAATGCCGCGCCCGGCTTCAGCGAGCACCACACCGGCCAGGCCATCGACATCGCGACGCCCGGCTCACGGCCGCTGACCGAAGAGTTCGAGCAGACCGCGGCCTTCGACTGGCTGACAAAAAACGCTAAAAACTATGGTTTTTCAATGACGTACCCACGCAACAACCCCTGGGGCTTCATCTACGAACCCTGGCACTGGTCCCTGAAGGATTCCACGTAGATCAATATCGCCGCCGGCCCCGGCGGTGGGGGCCGAGACAGGGCCGTGGGGGCCTTGTGATCGAGTGGGGTTCCGAGTGAACAAGGCCCCC
>JBFIQH010000266.1:0-3615 GCA_041609735.1 Woeseiaceae bacterium
AGATGCACGCCAATTCACGCGAGGAGCGCGAGTCTGCGCAGGCCGGCGATATCGTCGCCCTGCTCGGCATGAAGAACACGCGTACCGGCCATACGCTGGCCGACGTCAACAACCCGGCGACGCTGGAACCGATGGTATTTCCCGACCCGGTGATCTCGGTCGCGATCGCACCGAAAGACAAGGCCGGCATGGAAAAGATGGGCATCGCGCTGAACAAGATGGTGCAGGAAGACCCGTCGTTCCAGGTCGCGACCGACGAGGACTCGGGCGAAACGCTGATCAAGGGCATGGGCGAGCTGCACCTCGACATCAAGGTCGACATCCTGCGGCGCACGCACAAGGTCGAGGTCGAGATGGGCAAACCGCAGGTGGCCTATCGCGAGACCATTACGCAGCTGATCCAGGATTCCTACACCCACAAGAAGCAGTCGGGTGGTTCCGGCCAGTACGCGAAGATCGATTACCAGATCGAGCCGGCCGAAAAGAACGAGGGCTACGTGTTTGAATCCAAGGTGACGGGCGGCAACGTGCCGCGCGAATACTGGGGCGCGATCGAGAAAGCGTTCGGTTTATCGATGGCCGAAGGCACGTTGGCCGGTTACCCGCTGCTGGACGTTAAGTTCACGTTGCTGGACGGCGCATTCCATGCCGTCGACTCCTCGGCGCTCGCGTTCGAGATCGCGACCCGAGCGGCCTACCGGCAGTCGATTCCGAAAGCGGGCCCGCAACTGCTCGAGCCGATCATGAAGGTCGACGTTTTTACGCCGGAAGACCATGTCGGTGACGTCATTGGCGACCTGAACCGCCGTCGCGGCATGATCAAGTCACAGGATGCCGGCGTTACCGGCGTGCGCGTCAAGGCAGATGCACCGCTGGCCGACATGTTCGGCTACATCGGGCACCTGCGGACGATGACGTCGGGGCGCGGGCAGTTCTCGATGGAGTTCTCGCACTATGCGCCGTGCCCGCAAAACGTCGCGGATGCGGTTATCAAAGAAGTACAAGAGCGCAAATCGAAAAAGTAGATTCGATTCGATAGTGCAGTCGCCGCCGCGTTGCGGCGCGACTGACTATCGGCCAGGCACCGGGCATCGTCTCACGAGATTGGCAGCTGCCGCCGCTGCGCGGCGCAACGGCGCCTCGGTCAGGGGCCGGGTGTCATCGAACTGATCAAGCCGTCGCCGGGACTACCGGCGGGGGCTTTTTTCGGCCTGCGCGAATAGCGTCGGTGCTGAATACCAGCACGGCCGTCCAGATGAATCCGAAACAGACGAGGTGTGCCGTCGTCAGTGGCTCGCCGTAATAAATCCCGGTGCAGAACTGCAACGTCGGCGCGATGAACTGCATGAAGCCGATCGTCGTCAGCGTCAGGCGGCGCGCGGCGATGGCGAAACACATCAGCGGAATGACGGTGAACGGGCCGGCCAGCAGTAACAACACATTCATCGAGCTGCTGCCGCTCGCGAAAGCGGCCTCTCCCGCCTGCATCTGGTAGCCGAGCCAGGCGAATGCCAACGGGAACAGCAGCAGCGTCTCGACGAACAGGCCCGGCATCGCGCCAATGACGACGTACTTGCGGATAACGCCGTACATCGTGAACGAGACGCCGAGTACCAGTGCGACATACGGTACTGCGTCGCCGCTGAGGGTCAGCACGAGTACACCGATCGCCGCCAGAATAACGGCCAGCAACTGCAGCCGCCGCAGGCGGTCGCCGAACAGCATGACGCCGGCGAGCACGTACATCAGCGGATTGATGTAGTAGCCCAGGCTGGTTTCGAAAATGCGCTCGTTCTGGATCGCCCAGATATAGGTCAGCCAGTTGATGGTAATCATCAGCGCCGACAGCGCGAGCCAGCGCAACATGACCGAATGCGTCAATGCGCGCCAGACCTCGCGCCACTGCCGGCGCGCGAGGATGATCAGGCCCCCGAATGCCAGGGCCCAGATAATGCGGTGCGCAAGCACTTCCAGCGGCGCGACGCTGGCAACGAGCTTGAAATAGACCGGGAAAACGCCCCACAGGACATAGGCGACAAGGCCTGCGGCAACGCCGGCGCGCGCGGCGTCACTGCCGGGTTCTCGGGAGTCGGACACGTGGCCATTTCCGGTAAATGCGTGAATCGGGCCGTATTGTGACCGTTATTGTCCCGGCGCGCTCAAAAAAATGAGGATCCATGCGGGCTGCAGCGCAGTCCAATCGTCCAATTTTGTGACATAACTTCACGCAAAAGGCTTGCCGAATCCGCAATATTCGGGGTCATTGTCGCGGCATTGTCATCGGCGACCTCACCAGGACAAACCGGATACCCATGTACGAGCAACACTTTGGATTCAACAGGCGGCCGTTTCGGCCCGTCGCAACCGGCTCGGACGTTTTCGTCGGCCCGCAGACCGCCAAAATCATGCAGGCGACCAGGTTTGCGCTCGCTACGCCGGACGCCGTAATCGCCGTCATGGGACCGCCGGGCACGGGTAAGACCACGATCGTCAACCGGGCGCTCGACGCCATCGACGGCGACAAGCTCGTCATCCGTATAGCACGCATGCAGCTTGGCCATGACGAAGTCCTCGATTTTCTGCTGGACGAGCTACAGGCACAAAACGTGCCCGCTTCCACGATTCGCAAGGTGACGCTGTTTCGGAAATTGCTGACAGAACGCACGACCGCTGGCATTCGCGTCATCATCGTGATCGAAGATGCTATTCGTATCGGCGACGACGCGTTAGCGGAAATCGAGGCGCTGACTGCCGCCGAGGGTGCCGGAAATGAGGGGGCAGCCGTTGTCATCATGGGCGAGCCGGACCTGCGCGAGCGCCTCGACGGCGATGCCCTCACACGTCTGAAGCAACGCATACGCGCGTATCAGTTCGCCAAACCGCTGGTCGCGCCGGAACTGCAGGGCTACCTGAAGCACTGTTTCCGCCTCGGTGGCGGTGACTTTGACCGCGTATTCGACCCCCAGGGCGCTGCATTTGTGCACGCGCTGACCGGCGGAATTCCGCGCACGGCAAACAATGTTATCGAAGCGGCGTTGAATGCCGCGGCGGCGAAGAAGTTGCCGCGCATCGACAATCGACTCATTGCTGCGGTTGCAGAGAGCGAGTTCGGCCTGACGGCAACATTGCCGGAACCGGTCACGCCCGCTACAGCGCCGCCGCAGCCGGTGGCGTCAGCCACGCCGCAGACGAATGCCGAGATGAAGCCCGATGCCGCTGACATGCCTGCTTCCGCCGCTGCTGCTCCTGCCGTGGCGTCGCCAATACCTGAAGGGCCAGCGCCCGCTGTGGCAATTCCGCAACCCGGGCCGGCGACGGTGTCTGAATTGCCCGCGGTCGCAACCGCCGACGAATCTGCGCCAACGGAAAAAGACGTCGACGGCGGCATTCCCGAGCTGATTCACGACACGCTGCCGGATCTCGAGGTGCTCGCACCGGAGCTGATGGCGGACAGCGACGACAATGAAGCGTCGGGGGAATCTCGTCCGGTTACCATGGTCCCGTTTGCCGACGTTGACGAACCGCAAGATGATGACGGGATTCCGACGCTGTCCGGCACCGGCCAGCAACCCGCGCTCGATGTTACTGCCGAGCCGGAACCGGAAGCCGACCTTA
>JBFIQH010000267.1:0-3607 GCA_041609735.1 Woeseiaceae bacterium
AGTCTCGCCACCGTCATCCTGCTGACGCTGACGCTGCTGCTGTTCGGCGGATTCCTGTGGCTCAACGCCAACCTCGGCCAGGTGGCGTCGATGCTCGAACGCCAGGTGCAGGTCCGCGTGTTTGCCGACGAGGGAACCGCGGTCGAGGCGCTCGTCGATCCGCTCGCGGCGATCGATGGCGTGCGCGCGGTCAGCGTTATTGACGGCGAAGCCGTGTATGCGGAACTGGCGCCGGTTTTCGGTGCCGCGACTCTCGCGCGTGCGCTGCCGACCGACGCTTTCGCCGACAGCCTGTCGGTCGAACTGGAAGACCCGGCTGCCGGCGCGCCGGTGGTCGACACCATTCGCCGTGTCGAAGGCGTCGGCGACGTGATCTGGGGCCAGGGATTCGCATCCGTGCTGCACGGAATCTCGGCCGGGCTGCAGAGGGGCGGTGTCGTCCTCGTCGCAAGCTTCCTGTTCGCCGCGTTCCTCATGAGCCTGACGACGATGCACCTCGCCGTGCTCAATCGCGAGGTGGAGATCCAGATCCAGCGCTGGGTCGGCGTCACGCCGTGGGGCATTCGCATGCAGTTCCTGATCGAGGCCTTTCTGCTGGGCCTGTTTTCGTCGGTGCTCGCCGCAGCCATCTTCCTGTGGCTCGGCGAGCTGATCCAGCACGCGATCGTCGCGCTGGTCCCGTTCATGTCCCGGCAGCTGCAATCCCCGGCTTTCGTCATCGGCATCATCTTGGCCACGGGGCCCCTGCTTGCGCTGATCGGCGGCGGGCTCGCGAGCCAGCGCGCGATCGGGACCGGCGACCGATGATGCGCCGCAGCGCCGGTATTGCCGTGATGGCCGCCTCGCTGCTCGCGGCTCTGCCGGCCGCCGCACACCTGACGGGGGTGTTCGCGCATTTCGTCAATGACATCAACGACCCGACGGCGAGCACGCGCATGCTGGAGCAACAGCTTGCCAGCGTCGGCGACCGCATCGAGGCGCTGCAGCCGGAAGTACGCGCGGCCCGCGTCGCGTACGACGTCGAAGCGCGGGCGGCCGTTGGCCGGATACGCTTTTACGACGTCTATGCCGGCAGCGCGCTCGGCGCGATGTGGGCTGGCGCCCAGGATCCGATTGACATGATCGCCAGCACCGAGCTCCTCCAGCGGCGTCTCGAAGCAGATCTCGAGGCGCTGGCGGCGCTCGGTACGACATACGATCGTCTGCAGCAAAAGGAATCATCGCTGCAGCGCTATGCCGAGCTGCTGGTGCCGTTTCGCGATGCATCACGCGCCCGCGCCGAGCGGCTTTCGGAACCGCCGGCTGGGCTGGTGTCGCCGTTCGCCGAACCGTACATTGCCTATCGACTAGCCGAGGACTGGGAACAACTGCGAGGTTCGACCTTCGTGCTCTATTTCCACTGGGCGTCGCGGCATATCCTCGAACTGGGCCTCGAAAACCTGCTCGTCGAGAGCGACAGTCCCGGTGGCGGTTATTTGCTCGGCGAGGACGTGCTGAATGCGCTGGTCGGCGGCGACGGCTTTCCGTTTATCGAACACGCGCGTTTTTACCTGCGCGCGGACCACATCAATTTTTCAGCCGAACTCGTTTCGCCGCTCGACCGCTACGAATTGCTCACCGTGGGCCAGCTCGAGAGGACGGGCGCGGCCGGTTTCCAGTACCGCATCGAAGCAATTTTCATCGACGGCATGCCGATCGATCCCGACGATCCGGACGTCCAGCGGGAGGTCTACCAGGGTCGCCTGCTCGCGATCGACCTGGATGCCGTGATGCCCGACGAGGCAAGAACGGCGACGTTCGAGCAAAAGAACGGCGCCGTGGAGTTCCGCTTTCGCTGACGCGAATCCGCCGTATCACTGCGGATTCCATTTCCGCAGAAACGGTATATGGCTTTTGCGCAACATAAGAAAATTCATTGCGCGTGAAATGCTTTATCCCCGCGACTGCGCTGCAGTAGTATGTTGAACTCGGGTAGCGCAGGCACCTCGCTGCGTGATGTTTGCTCGCAACAGCACAGCAACCGAACGATTCGAACAATGCAGTAAGCCCACGGGGGGAAAGTAATGGTCAATCTCAATGCTTCATGGAAACAACCATCCAGCGTGATCGCAGTCGTGGCGCTGGCATTGTCGATGCACGCAGGGATCGCATCGGCGCAGGACGACAGGCCCGATGCCGATCGTGGTCTGGTACTGGATGAGATCACGGTAACGGCGCAGCGCCGCGAGCAATCGCTGCAGGAAGTGCCAATCGCGGTCGAGGTCTATACCGGCGCCGAACTTCGCAAGCAAGGCTTTCGCGATCTCGACGATCTCGCTAACTTCTCGCCGACCGTGCTCATCGAGCCACGTGTGCAGGATCAGGACATTTCGATTCGCGGCTTCGGCACAACCGGCAACGCACTGACGCTGGACCAGGCCGCGCCGTTTTTCATCGACGGTGTCCACTTCGGTCGTTCGTCCCAGGTCAAGCTCGCGTTCCTCGACGTACAGAGCGTGGAAGTATTGAAGGGACCACAGCCCGTCTATTTCGGCCAGAACGCGACCGCCGGCGCATTCAACCTCCGCAGCCGCCGCCCATCCGACACCTGGCAGGGCTACGTTAACGCGGAGGTCGCAAACAACAGTACCGAGGAACTGACGTTCGGCATCGGCGGCCCGCTCTCCGACCGCTGGGGCATCCGCGTCGCCGGCATGCGCGAGACGACCGAGGGCTATCTCGATTACGTCGTCACCGGCCAGCCTTATGGTGCCTACGAAAACACCGGCGGCCGCGTGATCCTGCAGTTTGATCCAACCGATAAGCTGACGATCACCGGCAAGGCCGAAGTCTCGCGCATCCGCAAGGACTCGGAAACGATTTCTCTGTGCCGCACCGCCGGCCCGCTGATCTTCGGCCGCGGTGGCCCGCTCGACGATCCAGGCGATCCGCCGGGCGATGAGCGCAGCGTTTGGGATTCGGTTGCGAATGGCGGTTCCCCGTGGGCAACGCCGTTCGAACCGCTCGACACCGACTGTTTCAGCAGCGACAAAGGCGTCAGCCAGGGCGGCCCGTATTTCGAGCCACCACCGAGTATCCGCGAAGAAAATTCGAATTTCGGCTCGGTGGACATCCGCCGTGCCGGTGAGGGCTTCGCTAGGGCACGCGGCAACAATGGCATCGCAGGCTACGAAGATCTCGATGCGGTCAATACCTACATCGATGTCGAATACCGCTTCGACAACGAGATCGCGCTGCAATGGCTGAGCGCCTGGAACTCGTATGAGCGCGACTACGTGCAGGACAACAGCAATTCCCCGTTCCTGATGAACTTCCAGGGTCGTGGTGAGGATTTCGAACAGTGGAGCACGGAGCTGCGTCTCAGCTCGCCCGGCGGTCGCGCATTCGAATGGTATGTCGGTGCGTTCTACCAGACGACCGACCTTGGTGCATTCTCGAACAGCATGCGCGCCAACGTGCGCCAGTCGCTGCGACTGAACGACATCACGGAGGAAGTCGACTTCAGCGCAATCTTCGGTGCGGTCACGTTCAACTTCATGGATGACCGGTTCGCTATTGATATTGGCGGACGCTTTCAGGACGTGGACAAATTTGCGACAGCCAGGGG
>JBFIQH010000268.1:0-3498 GCA_041609735.1 Woeseiaceae bacterium
CTCCGAGCGCGGAATCAAGACCATTGCAGAGCGCGTCGAGAATGCAAATGCCATGGCGGTGCTGTTCCAGCTTGGCCGTGACTTCATGCAGGGACATTATTTTCACGAACCCGAGGTCGTTCTCGAAGACCAGGAAAGCGGTACCCACCAGACGCTGGAAGAATTGCAGGCGGCGACCTCCGCCTGAATCGCGCCGAGTGATGATCGAAGTGTGACAGGAATCACAGTTTGTGCCCGGAACCACACACTCACGGACAACACATCGCAAAACATAGAATAGGATCACTGCGAAAAACGACAGCTTTACGTAACGTAGCTGCCGCGAAACCACGGGAACCCACTCGTCATGCATTCAAATAGAACTCTTTTCCCCGCTCTTATCGCTGTCGGCGGTACGCTCGCCGCAACGCCGGCTACGGCCATCGAACTCGGCGACATCAACGTCGAATCGACACTCGGCCAGCCGCTGCGCGCCAGCATTGCGTATGCGCTTGCGCCGAACGAACAGCTGTCGAACTATTGCGTGACGCTACACCAGGGTCCATCGAACAACGGACTGCCGGCGATACAGTCCGCAACGGTCAGCGTCGCCGGTGGCGTCATCTCGCTGACCGGACGCGCCGTCGTACGCGAACCGCTGATGTCCGTGCGTGTCAACATCGCCTGCCCGTATACGCCGAAGCTGAGCCGCGAATACATGTTGTTTATCGATCCGGCTCTGCCGGCCGCAGAAGCAGCAACAACCGCGCCGGTACCCGCGGACGAACCCGTCGTGGCGCGCACGACGGCAGCCCCCGCCGCACGCGCGGTCACGCGGCGACCCGCAGTCGCCAGCGCCCCGATTGCAGCCGAATCGCGTTACCGGGTGCAGCCGGGCGATACTTTGTCCGGCATCGCCGCCCGCATCGAAAACCGACCGGTTGGCCTGTGGAGCGCCGTGTCGATACTGTTTGAGGCGAACCCGGACGCGTTTATCAACAATGATCCGAACAAGCTGAAGGCCGGCAGCTGGCTGGCAATCCCGGACTTCGGCAATGGCGCCGCGACGGTCGCGGACCGGCCAGCGTTGCCGGCCGCGAGCACGGCAGCGACGGTCGCTGCTGATTCCGGCGTTTCGCCCACGCAGCACTCCGTGGATATTGTCGACGACACCAGGTATCTCGACTCGGTTGCGACCCCGGCCCCGGTCTCCGCGGCCGTACGTGACCTGGAGCCAGGCGATTTCGCGCTGGATAGCGAGAATCCCTTCGTCGATCTCGCGGAAACAGCCGAGCCTGTCAAAGAAACCAATGTCGTCATCGGCGATACGTCGATCGAGGTATCGACCGAGTCGGCCTCGCCGAACGTGCCCGTCGCCCGCATTGCCGACGAGCCCGTCGCGCGCCTGGCCCCGGAACAGAAGACCAACTGGCTGCTGTGGATGATCGGTGGCGGCATCGCGCTGATGGCCGGCCTGCTGCTGTTCGGCCGCCGCAGCCGCTACGACGATGCTGATCCGTACGCCAACGCAGAGCCGGCTCATCCGATGCGGCGCAGCACCGACTCCGGAACGGTGGAGGCGCTGAAGGATCCGGACTTCGATCTGGAAGACGACTCACCGACGGCTGAAAATCTCGCCCTCGACGCCGATCTCGCGATGGGCACCGGGCTCGATGACGGCACCGAGGTCGATGTTCGAGAGGATTTCGGCTTTGCCGCAACGACAGACCTCGATTTCGACCTGAGCGACGTCGACGAGGACCAGGGCCCGGACACTTCCGATACCGACATGATGCCAATTCCGACGGTCGAGCAATTGACGATCCTCGACAAGGAAGTGCTGCCGGACGACGAGGACTACGACATGTCCGTCATCGTCGACGCGACCAAGATGCCGCGGCCGGAAGACGCGACGGAGCAAGACCTGAAAGCGGTAGCCGTCGACAACACCGAGGAGTACACGCTCGACCAGGAGATCGACTACCAGATTCTCGAGCAGGATTACGAAGACGAGCTGACGGCGACGCAGGCACTGAACAAGGAAATCGAGAAAGCCGCCGCCGAACTCGCGGAGCGCATCGAATCAGAGGACGGTGCAGCCGACGCTGACGACGAGACCACCGAGATGCCGCTCGCAACGGTCACCGAAATCGATGCAACGTCGCGCCTGGCCCCTGAGACCTTTGTCACCGTGGCTCCGGACGAGACGGGCGTCGAATGCACGCAGGAAATGATCGCCGATGACAAAACCGTCGAAATGCCGAAATCGGACAATGACGATACGGTCGAGATGACGGTCGAATCCGGCAAGGTCGACACGAAAGCCGGCTAATACTCCTTATTCATCGGCGTCGCCGGCGGTTGCCGGCGGTATGCCGACCAGCCGGTCGACCTTGCGCCAGCCTTGCGGCAGGAAACGGCCCCGCAACGCGCGCTCTCCGTAATAGTCGTCGCTGTCGTTCCAGCGAATTGTCATCATTCGTTTGCCGCAGTGCACCTGCAGGTCGCCATCTTCCGGAACCACCGACGCGGCGACCAGTTTTTCCTCGCCGCTCTTGTATTTCGGTCCCGGGATGTTGATCAACTTGTTGCCCTTGCCCTTTGCGAGCTCCGGCAGCTCTTCCATTTCGAACAGCAGCAGGCGCCCGATCGAACTGACGGCGGCAATCAGGCATTCCGATTCTTTTGGTACCGGCGCCGGCACGACGGCCCTGCCGCCCGGCGGCACGCGCAAGATCGCCTTGCCCGCCTTGTTGCGCGAGACCAGGTCGCCGAGCTTCGCGACAAACCCATAGCCGGCATCGCTCGCCAGCAGGTAGCGCTGCTCTTCATCTCCGATCATCGCGCCGCAGAACTCGGCGCCGTCGGGCGGTTTGAATCGTCCTGACAGCGGCTCTCCCTGGCCGCGTGCCGACGGCAGCGTGTGCGCCAAGGCGCTGTAAACGCGGCCGGTACTGTCGATGAACATCGCAAGCTGGTTGCTACGCCCCTTGGCATTGGCGAGGTAGCCGTCGCCGGACTTGTAGCTCAGCGCGAGCGGATCTATGTCGTGGCCCTTGGCCGCGCGTGCATAGCCGCGCTTCGACAGCACAACAGTAACCGGCTCGCTGGCAACGAGTTGTGTTTCATCGAGCGCCTGCGCCGCCTCGCGTTCGACGATCTGCGTGCGTCGGTCGTCGCCGTAACTCTCGGCATCCGCGAGAATTTCCTTCTTGATCAGTGTTTTCAGCCGTGCGGCACTCTTCAGCGTCTTGTCGAGCGTATCGCGCTCTTCATTCAGCTCGTCCTGTTCGCCGCGGATCTTCATCTCCTCGAGTTTCGCGAGGTTGCGCAGCCTGAGATTCAGGATGGCTTCGGCCTGGATGTCCGATAGCCGGAACTTTTTCATCAGCTTCGGCTTCGGCTCGTCTTCGCTTCGAATGATCGCAATGACTTCGTCGATGTTCAGATACGCGACCAGCAGGCCGTCGAGTATGTGCAGCCGATCGATGACAATCTGCAGGCGGTGCGCGAGCCGGC
>JBFIQH010000269.1:0-3409 GCA_041609735.1 Woeseiaceae bacterium
GGGACGCTGGCGTGCAGCTCGGCGAAATAATCGAGGAAGTTTCGGCCGAACTTGTAAACCAGTGTGCCGCCGTAAACTTGAGGATTGAACGGATGCAGCTTGTAAACGAATTCCGTAGCGACGCCGAAGTTTCCGCCGCCGCCGCGCAGGCCCCAATAAAGGTCCGGGTTCTCGTCGGCACTCGCGCGTACGACGTCACCTGACGCAGTGACCACGGTCGCCGCGAGCAGGTTATCGATCGCGAGGCCCATTTTCCTGTCAGTACGCCCGTAGCCACCGCCAAGCGTAAAGCCGCCCGCGCCTGTGTGCGACACGATGCCGGTCGTCGTCATCATTTCGTGCGCGGTCGCGGCGTCGTCGAGGTGACCCAGCAGCGCTCCGCCCTCGGCGCGCATGGTCTTGGCGTCAGCATCGACATCGACACGGTGCATTCGCGAAAGATCAATCATCAAGCCACCGTCCGACGTCGACTTGCCCGGCAGGCTGTGGCCGCCGCACTTCACGGACAGCAACAGGTTGCGCTCCCTGGCGAAAGTAACCGCGTTTACGACATCCTGTGTCGACGCGCACTGGGCGACCATCGCCGGCTGCCGTTCGTCAAACATTCCGTTCCAGATTTTCTTCGCAGCGGCATAGCCGGCGTCGGCCTGGAGGTACAGCTGCCCGTTCAGGCTGTCCGCCAGTTCGGCGACCGCCACGGATTCGATAGACAATTGCTTCCCGTCCGCCGATACGGCGGATATGACGCTGCCTGTGTCCTTTGTTTGTGAATCCTGCCCGCAACCCGGCAACGTGGCTGCCACGGCTGTGGCAATCGCTGACTGACAAAAAAAGCGTCTTTGCATGATCGCTCTCCCGACTGTACGTCCGAAAATATGGCCGTTTCTGCCCTGGTAAATGGAAGTTTAGTCAACATTTCATGAATCGGGGGCCGAGAGGGCTGGGCGTGCGGCACGAAGCGCAGATCCCGTTGCCACATTACCGCCAGCTAAGCCACTCGGGCTTGACGCTGGCTCAGTTCGGTGAAGTACAGCAGGGTATTGAACCAGACTGACAGCGCTTTCAATTCTGATCGGAACGCATTACGCACGGCGACTACGCCTCGGCCGGCGTAGGTGCTTCGGTGGCCGCTGTCGATTGGCCTAATGAGTGGGAACAACCAAGTGGCGGACAAATGATGAATGCCTATCCCACCCTCTCCGCCATCAAGAGGATTCAGATTCGTCGCGGGCCTAATCGCTGCCGAAAACCTCGGTCAGTTGCTGCGGCGGTTTGACGAACGGCTTGTCGACAACCGTTGCGACTATCCCGTCGTGCAAATCGAACAGCCGCAATTGCGTGCCGGTTGCGGCAACGTCGGTCGTTACCATTGCGAGCGCGATATTGCGGTCGAGCCTTGGTGAGTAGACGGCCGACGTGATCTTGCCGACCCGTTTATCGCCGGCGAACAGGGGCCAGAACCGGGTGTTCGGGTTCTTCAGTGGCTGATCCGTCCATTCCAACCCCACCAATTGTCGGCGCACGCCGTCGGCCTTGATGCGCCGGAGTGCCGCCTTGCCGATAAACTCGGCCTGCATGTCGAGGTCGACAAGCCGGCCTAGGCCGAGTTCGAAAGGGTTTGTGTTGATATCCATGTCCGCCCAGTACGACAGCATTGCGGCCTCGACTCGCCGAATCGTCGACGTATGGCCCGCACGCAGCCCTGACGCCGCTCCGGCATCCATCAATCGCTGCCATAACTCGTCGCCACGTGTCGCGTCGCGCAGAAACAGTTCGTAGCCCAATTCATTGGACCAGCCGGTGCGCGACACGATGAGGGGGATATCATCGAGCGTCAACTCCACAAACCGGAAGTAACGCAACTTTCTGATTTCGTCACCGAACAGGGACTGCATGATCTCCAGCGATCGGGGCCCCTGTAACTGCAGCGGTGACGCGTCGGGCTCCTCGATTGTGACATCGAGGCCGGAGTTGACCGCGACGCCTTTGGCCCACAGCAGCACGTCGCTGTCAGCGATGGATAACCAGAAATGACTCTCGCCCAGCCGGAACAACACGGGGTCGTTGATAATTCCCCCGGTTTCGGACGTGATCAGGACATACTTGCACTGGCCAACCTCGCAGGTGGAGAGATTCCGCGGCGTCAGTAGCTGTACGAAGCGCGACGCGTCCGGTCCGGTAATCTCGACCTGGCGTTCCACGGCAACATCGCAAAGAATGGCGGCATTGACGAGGTTCCAGTAGTTTTCCACGGGATCGCCGAAATCCCGCGGAATGTACATGTGGTTGTAAACCGAAAACGCGCGAGCGCCGCTCCTCAGCGTTGCGTCGAAAAAAGGCGATTTTCGAATCTGCGTGCCGAAACCGACATTGTCATCCAGCCAATGCACCACTCTGCCTGCCCCTCCCGTCACCGCCAGCCCGAGTTCTTCAAGCCGTGTTTGCGCCCGTCCTCAAATCAGGACAGAGGCTTGAGTGCCTGGTCCAGGTCCCAGAGTATGTCATCGAGCGTTTCCAGACCAACCGAGATGCGGACCATGTCGGGGGTCACACCGGCCGCCCGTTGCTGCTCTTCATCGAGCTGCCGGTGTGTCGTCGACGCAGGATGGATAATTAGTGTGCGTGCATCGCCGACGTTGGCAAGATGGCTCATGAACTGGGCATTGTTGATGAATTCCTGCCCGGCCGCGCTGCCGCCCTTTACGCCGAATGTCAGAATGGAGCCGGCGCCCCGGGGCAGGTATTTCCGGACCAGCGTGCGGTACTTGTTGTCCTCGAGGCCTGCATAGTTGACCCAGCGCACGGCGGGGTGCTCGACGAGGAATGCCGCGACACCGCGCGCATTCTCGCAATGGCGGTCCATGCGCACCGGCAGCGTCTCCAGCCCCTGTAACATCATGAAGGCATTGAACGGGCTCATTGCCTGCCCGAGGGTGCGTAGTGTTTCGCATCGGGCCTTCATCGTGAAGCCGAAGTCACCGAAGGTCTCGTAAAAGCGGATACCGTGATAGCCCGCCGATGGTTCGATCATGCCCGGGAATTTGCCGTTATCCCAGTCGAACCTGCCTGACTCGATCATGACGCCGCCCATGCTCGTGCCATGACCGCCGATGAATTTGGTCGCGGAGTGCACGACGATGTCTGCACCGTAGTCGATCGGTTTGCAAAGGTAAGGCGTTGCAAACGTATTGTCGATGATGAGCGGAATGCCCGCGTCGTGAGCGATTGCAGCGACGGCCTCGATGTCGATGACGTTACTGGTCGGGTTGCCGACGGTCTCGGCATAGAGTGCCCGTGTCTTATCGGTGATCGCTTTGCGAAAGTTCTCCGGATCGTCGGAGTCGACAAACGTCGTTTCGATACCCATTTTTCGAAAAGTGACGTCGAACTGTGAATAGGTGCCGCCATA
>JBFIQH010000270.1:0-3397 GCA_041609735.1 Woeseiaceae bacterium
GCTTCCGCAAGCGGGATGACACCAAAGACGAGCAGGTAAAATACTGCGATTGCCGACACCCTGAAAGCGTTCATGTTTCTATCCTGATCCTCATTCTCTCCGCTAACGCATGAGTTTCGATCCGGAGGGATGGTTCGACCCGTGCACCTGCTCGTGACAATTCATGCAGCTTTGCCCCAGCAGGAACTCCGACGGCATGCCGCCGGCGAGGCCGCCGGGATCCTGCGCAATGCTCGGATGTCCCGCCGGCGCATGACAGCTCTGGCACAGCAACGGCGCGCGGCTCGTCAGCATGCCCGGGTGGTTTGATCCGTGCGGTGCATGGCACAGGCCGCAGTCCTCGCTGACCGGCGCGTGCTCCCACAAATACGGACCGCGTTTCTCCGCGTGACAGTCGTAGCAGGTGTCGTTCAGTGTCTGGCGAACGAGCTGCGACGCCGCCGTATCACCGTGCGGGCTGTGGCATCCGGAACAAGCCATCTTCCCTTCGAAGAACGGGTGCGAGAATGCTTTCAGCGTGTCAATTCGCTGCAGCTGATGGCAGTCGAAACACACTTCGTTCTGTGTGGAGGTTTGCAGGACAGCGTCGCGCGGCGCGTGGCTGACGTGGCAATCCGCACAGGCAACCTCATCGTTGTCGTGTGGTCCTGCGTGCCAGCCGAAGCCGACATCGGCATCGTGACAGCCGAGGCACATGCTGTTTTGTGCGGCGACCGGTGTCGGGTCATCGTCCTCGAAGGAGATGACCGGTGGTCGCTCCTCGCCGCGGCGCATCCTTGGCGAATGCGCGCCGCCCGGGCCGTGGCAGGCTTCGCACTGCAACTGGCCGCGACCGAACGGGCCGTGCGGATCGGACGGTACCGCGTGCCGCGTGCGGAACACCGCCAGTGAAATCTCGTCGTCGTGGCAGGCGAGGCAGGTATCGGCGCCCCTGCGGCTGTACGAGCTATCGGTGTCGGCCTCGTCCTGTGCGCCGCCGGCAAGCGGCAGGAAAACGCAAAAGATTAACAGCATGCCGATCCGGCCAGTTGCTTGCAGATACATTCGAATACGCTTCCCCGTGAATACGTGACCGATATCAGGCCGGCCGAATCAGGGCCCCGGCATCAGCCGGGGCCCACGCGTGCTAATTGAACTCAAATGTACCGACTTCGTGCATCTCCTTCACGTCGGCAGTTCTGCCAGGGCCGTGACAGGTCGCGCAGGTTTCGACGCCGGCGGATATCAGCGTGCCGTCCGCAGCCTTGCCAGCGCTGAAGTCCGCTCCGTTCTGCTGCATGTGCACGATATCGAGCGCGTCGATATGGCAGGACGAGCAGACGGAGGCGTTCGGCGAGACGACGACGTCATCGGTCAGGATCGCCGGATCGTTGACATCGACGGTCGTGCCGAACACGGTGCTGCCATCGACCGGATAGTAAGTGTCCGCCAGGTGGCACCCCTCGCAGTTGTTCAGGCGACCCGGATAGAGGAAGTCGAAAGTGTGCGAGCTGTTGCCGAAACCGCAGACGTCGAACGGCTTGCCGATCTCACCGGATGCGTGTATGCCGTGGATCATGTGTTTGAAATCGATCGTCTGATCGTCCGGGCCAAAGTCTGCCAGGCAATCGCCGCCGCCGCGCCGGTTGATGTCGGTCATCATCGGGTTGTGGCAGGTGACACAGACCGCCGGATTGTCGGTGCGGTTGTTGCCGTGCAGCGAGAGCTGATTATGGCAGTCGTCGCATTTCTCGATGTTCACGACGTCGCGCCTCGCCACGGCATCGGGATCCGTAATCGGCGCATAAAAGATCGCGTTGGTCACGGCGATGCGTTCGGGTGAACCGTCATTGTAAATGTCGACGGCCGGGTGGCCTTCGATCGCGATGGAGAGCGAGCCGGTTGCCGTCATCGGAATCGCCGAGGATGCCGTGACGGTGAACGTGCCGTCGCCGTTATCCACGGATGCGCCGCCGCAGGCATTGAGCGGATTCATGGATATCGGCAGCGCGGGCGTGCTGCTGCTGCCGATGTTGGCATAGTCCGTCGTGCTCCAGGCAACGTTCACGGCGAGTCGGCTGGCGCCGAACGCGCAGGTCGTGAACGCCGGGTCCGTGTGAATGTTGTACGGCGCATCGCCATTGGTCGGGTCGGTGACGGAGAAGGTGATAACCGGCATCTGACCCTGTCCCGTGGCCGTGACGTTCAGGATGTTCAGCGAGAATTTTCCGCCTTCGGTTTTCTCGCGAATCTCGTGCGCCACCGGGATCTGCACCAGCCGTCCCTCGGAATTGGTCACCGTGCCGTTCGGGCCGTGGCAATCGAGGCATTGCGTGTCGTTGTTAAACTGCGCGGGGCCGGGGTGGACGCCGTTCTCGATCGCGAACTCGTGCTCGCCGTTGCCGGGAACGCCGTCGTCATAGTGGCAGGTACCGCAAGCCGCACGGTTTGCCACCAGGCGGTAATTGCTCGCATCCGGCGTATTGGCATCGTCCTCCTCGTGACAGGTTGTGCAGTTCCTGATGTCCTGCGGCCAGACCAGCGTCGACCAGTCGTGCAGCGTGCCACCGAAGCCGATGATCTGGTAATCGGCACGGGCCGAATGAATGTTGTGTATCAGGCGTTTCATGTCGACGGAGTTGCCGGTGTCGCCGTCGATCGAATACGGGTTGTGGCACTGCACGCAGTACTCGACGTCGAAGCGCGCTTCGCCGTGCATCTCGAGGTTGTCGTGGCAGGCGTTGCAGGTGTCGCTGTCGACAATGAGGCGCGTGAACAGGGGCGCACCGCCGGCCGGCACGAAATCAAATGGCGCATTGTCGGCGGGGATGTTCTCCGGCAGGAAGCCGCCCGAATTGGTGCGAATCTCGATACCGACGCGATGCGTCTTGGTGTCGTCAAAGACGGGTCCGGCCGGGTAATCCGTCAGGGCACGGGCGAAAGTGTACTCGTAGGTGCCGTCGCCGTTGTCGACATAGGTACCGTCTGTCGCGGTTTCCGTGGTTGCCTGCGCGTTCGGAATGCCGCCGCTGTCACGCGTAACGTAGGACTGCCACTCACTCGAGCGGCCGTTCGTCCCCGGCGTCAGCTGCGAGATGACGAAGCGAATGTTGGCGGCCGGCAGCCCGGATAATCCCTGGTTGAGGTCGTTCGTCAATGTCAGCGATACCGTCGGCGCGCCGCCGCCCGGCGGGACCGATACATCAGTGATGTTTACGTTGATTTTTTCGGCCGACGTCACCGGAATACCGCTACCGGCCGCCGGTGGCCCGGGAGGCCCCGGAGGTCCGTCGGATCCGGCAGGCCCGGCCGGCCCGGCGGGTCCGGTGCTGCCGTCACAGGCAGCAACGAGAATTCCGGCCATAATTACGGTAGCCAGATAACACCAGCGAACGGCACGTCCGATCATCTGCTTCCC
>JBFIQH010000271.1:0-3373 GCA_041609735.1 Woeseiaceae bacterium
AACTCCAGTCGGTCATGACAAGCATCGCAAGTGTCGTTGTCGACGATCGAGCGCGTGAATGTCGGCGGCATGCCCGGCGCAGCGGGAACAAAATCGAAAATCCCGTTCGAGGAAATCGGTGCTTGTCCGCGAATTTCGACGCCGAGTCGATGCGTCTTGCTCGCATCGAATATCGGGCCTCCGGGATAGTCGTCCAGCGCCATTTCGAACGTGTACTGGTATGTACCGTCGCCATTATCGACGAGTGCGCCACTTGTGGCCGTTTCGGTCGTCGCCTGTGCATTCGGCACGCCGTTACTGGAACGAGTCACGTAACTTTGCCAGGCGCTCGAATCCCCACTTCCCGGAGCCGCCGGTGACAATTGTGACAATACGAACCGCAGGTCCCCGGCTGGCAGTCCAAAAAGGCCCTGAGTCAGGTCGTTAGTCAACTTCAGCGCGACCGTCGGGGCACCACCGCCGGACGGGACCGTGACGCTGGTTACTTCGATGTTGATCTTTTCAGCGCTGCTGATCGGGACGCCGCTGCTCCCGCCACCCGCTCCGGGCGGTC
This sequence comes from Woeseiaceae bacterium, assembly GCA_041609735.1. GTDB lineage: Bacteria > Pseudomonadota > Gammaproteobacteria > Steroidobacterales > Woeseiaceae > UBA1847. The sequence goes on from JBFIQH010000271.1 coordinate 554, forward strand.
CGGGCGGTCCCGGGGGGCCAGCCGACCCAGCCGGTCCTGCGGGCCCCGCCGCGCCGTCATCGCCCTCGCAAGCGAAAAGTAATGATGAAACGATCAGGATGCCGACCATCCTTGTTATTGCTGTAATCGGTGGTTTCATCCTGGTGCCCCTCAATTATACGCCGGGTCCGACCGACACCTGGCGATCGGAACCGGGATTACTGTGCTTACCTTTTAGCAAAAGGCCGTTACCTTTCTTATTTCGGATTTCCCTTATAGAAAATACGCACTGGGCATTTATCAATGATCGCAAACAGGTCCGAGGGATGTCGCCCCCCCTATTCAGGTTGGTTACGATCTGCGATCAAGGAGTTTTTTCGATATCCGGTTCAGTCGGGGGGAGTCCGGGCAGATAACAATGTGTCGAGTTATAATTCGCTTTCCAACCGGACGGCAAACAAGTTGAAGGGTAGTTATGAATATTCTCAGGGTGCTCTTGGCGGCCTTCGCGCTGACTTCGATTTCGTCGCCCGGGGCGACGGAAGTCGAGAAGATTGTTGCTACCTGCGATGGCTGTCACGGCGATAATGGAATCAGCCTGTGGAGCGATATGCCGACAATCGCCGGAATCGATGCGTTCGTGCACTCCGAAGCGCTGTACATATACCAGGACGAAGCCAGGCCCTGTGCCGACAGCGCGTTTCGCACTGGCGACACGTCTCGTGCGCCGACAAATATGTGCGATATTGCGGCGCAGCTGCAAGATGATCAAATCGAGCTGTTGGCGGCGCACTATTCAGAATTGCCGTTTGTCGCAGCGCGGCAGAAATTCGATGTCGCATTAGCAGCGGCCGGCAAAGCCATTCACGAGCAGCGATGCGGCGTATGCCATACGAGCGGCGGCTCCGATCCGCGAGATGAGTCGAGCATTCTTGCAGGACAATGGATCGGGTATCTTCGCGCCACGATCGAACAGTATCGGGCCGGTGAGCGCGACCAGCCCGAGAAGATGCAGAAGGCGCTCGATGCGTTGAGCGTCGACGATATCGAAGCTTTGCTGAATTACTACGCGAGCCAGCAATGACTCTCGCATCATCCGAACAGTTGCTGCTCGACAGGGTGTTCGCAGCAGTAGACGCCATGGATACGGAGCGCTTCCTGGACTGTATTGCGCAGCAAGGATCGTTTCGCTTTGGTTCGTCGCCTGCGGCGATCGGGCACGATAACATTCGCGCAGCAGTCAATGGCTTTTTTGCGACGATTTCAGGGTTGCGACACGTGTTACACAAAAGTGTCGTAACCGGATCGACGATCATGTGCGAGGGCGAAGTAACGTATACGCGGCAAGACGGCACCTCTATCACGCTGCCGTTTGTCGATGTTTTCGAGATGCAGGATAAGCTCATCTCAGAGTACAAAATCTATATGGATATAGCGCCGCTATACGCGCAATAGCGGTGCGGTCGGGCCACTCACGGCCGGCGGCGCACAGTTCCCGTGATATGCGCGAACTACGTATCGCCAGCTACGGGTCGATACCTGATTATTGGAGTCGCGTTAATCGAAACCTCATTCGCCGAAGCCGGCTGGAGGGATTTACAATGCCTAAGCTGCAGAGATTATTCGTGCTGTTGCTCGCGGCCGGCGTGCTAGGCGCGGCGGCGCCGAGCGTGGTAGAAGCCGATCCCATGTTAAAAATATGCGCCGGATGTCACGGCGATGATGGGCTCGGAACAGATAGCGACACGCCAATCATTGCCGGCATTCCTGCGCTGGTACAGGAAGACGCGATCTACGCATATATCGACGGTGACCGCAGCTGCGGCGAGAAACCGATGATGTGCAAGGCAGCCTCGAAGCTTCGCGAGGAACAAGTTGTCGAGCTGTCCGAGCACTTTGCCGCTCTGCCGTATAAGCCAGCCGGTGAAGATTTCGACACGGCCTTGGCCGAACAAGGCAAGACTTTGCACGGCAACGCCTGTGCCATCTGCCATGGAGCGGACGATCCGGGCGATGCCGAGGCCAGCATCTTGCATGGTCAACGCAAAAATTACCTGCGTTATGCGTTGCAGCAATATGCGGACGGAGTCAGGAAACAGTTGCCTGCGATGGAGAAAGCGACCAGCGTTCTGTCCGAAGCCGATATCGAAGCATTGTTGAACTACTACGCCAGTTATCGTAACTAACCCGCCTGTCGATACATCTAGCGCGGAAGCCGGGGGTGTCACGATCGAACATGTCGCGAGTAGAAAAAAAAACACGCGCGCCGCAATGTAGCCGCAAAATGGTGACGCCGCATTTTGCCGCAGCCAATATGCTCGCTGCGATCGCGATATGCTTACTTGTCATGCCGACGGCTCCAGCGCAAGACCCCGGGGATACGGAATCCAAGATTCGATTCGAGGGCTATCCCGGCGCGCCCGACGTGCAGGTGGTGTCGCGCAAGGACGAGCTCTTCTTCTACCCGTGCGACCAATGCCACGCCTCGATGGAGCCCAGTGCCGAGATCAGGCCGCTGGACACCATACATGACGCAGAGTTAGATCATGGGCGTGGTCGCATCTGGTGTCTGTCCTGCCACGATTTGGAGAACCGCAATTACTTGCGCACGTTGCTTGACGAGCCTGTTGACTTCGATGAGGCGCACATCGTCTGCGGTGGCTGCCATGCCGATCGGCACAAGGATTGGATTTTTGGGGTACACGGCAAGCGCGTTGCGAACTGGAGTGGCGACCGAATCCAATACGCCTGTACGCATTGTCACAACCCTCACAGCCCTGCGATACCAAGCCGCGCACCGAAGCCGCCCCCGCCGGTACGGTCCGGGCTGGTGCGCGAGCA
>JBFIQH010000272.1:0-3362 GCA_041609735.1 Woeseiaceae bacterium
CTTTTTTTATTGGTGTCCTGACCTATTGATGAGGACATTGTTCGACAAAACGCGACAGCGTTTTGGACGCCGGCGCGAAGCACAGGCGGGGCGAAGCCCCGAGGATCGCCCATATGCGATTCGAGTCCATCATGGTCGGGGCACCAATAAAAATCGCGGGCCGAAACCGAACGTCGTCCCAAAAGTTCGAACCGAAAGGATGACCGTGAAAATCGTGTTTTTTTCGTGGCCAGTTTATTGTCGTATTCATCGATCATTCCCCATCGTGATTGTCGATGTTAGTCTGTTGAAGATACGATACCGACTTTCGTCCAAATATATTTAACAGTCGAACAACAACACGAGAAATGACCGTTATTATTCGTGACGCCACCGCTGATGATTGCGACACCATTGCGAACTTCAATTCGCAAATGTCCGAAGAAACAGAGGGCCAGGCTTTGGACAGCGACATCATTCGGTCCGGCGTGGCGGCGTTACTTGCCGATCGATCGAAGGGGCGCTACTGGGTCGCAGTCGACGGTGACTCTATCGCCGGACAAATCATGGTTACCTATGAATGGAGTGACTGGCGCAACGGCATGCTGTGGTGGATCCAGAGCGTCTATGTCGCGCCCGGCTATCGCCGCAAGGGCGTTTTCACCGCACTGTACCGGCACGTGAAGCAACGGGCACTGGAATCCGGCGACGCCGCCGGATTGCGTCTTTACGTGGAGCAGGATAATGCGCGCGCTCAGGCGACCTATGAATCGCTCGGTATGTCAATGACAGGCTACCGAATCATGCAGGAACTGATCCGGCGATGATGTCGAGACACGTCGCAGCATCGGGACGGACACAACGATACGGAGTAGCAGCATGCTGAAACCCGGCACGACAGCACCGGAATTTACGGCCAGCGACAGCGACGGTGAGGAGTTCACACTGTCCTCGCTTTTGCGGAATGGTCCGCTGATCCTTTATTTCTACCCGGCCGATTTCACACCCGGGTGCACCCGCGAAGCCTGCTCGATTCGCGACATTCACGACGACATTATTGGCGCCGGCCTGCGGGTGGTCGGAGTCAGCCCGCAGGACGCCGAAAGTCACGAGCGATTTCGCGAGCAGCACAGCCTGCCGTTTCGGCTGCTGTGCGATCCGGACAAGGCCATTGTGCGGCTTTATGACGTCGACGGGCCGATGGGCTTCGGCGTCAGGCGCGCCACCTACCTGATCAGCCAGGATCGCAAGATCGTCGATGCGATCCAGGCCGATATTCGCATCGACAAGCACAACGCATTTATCGAAAAGGCTATCTCGATGAGGACGCCCGCGCCAAAAAAGCGTTCAGGATAAATCGCTGTCGAAAGCCGTCGCGGGGACGTACGGCGCACCGAATCGCAGCCGGATGGTCTTGGTCTTGCCAAACCACGGTATCGAAATGATGTAGATATTATCGTACTCGTTCTCGTTGATCGGCGGCACCTGCTTGCTTGCACCGAGATTGGCAATCAGCACCGGAAGGGTATCGCTGTGGCCGACAACGAGAATTATTTTTCCCTTGTGGCGCTCGAGTATCGTCTCGAGGACGCTTTCGGTATCGTTCGCGTCGTAGGTGTTAATCGGCAGGTCGAGCGCGTCGGCCAGCGGCATGGCAGTCTGTTGGGTGCGCCGAAACGGCGTCGCGTAGATTGCATCCACGCCGGCAATTACATCAGCGTCGACAAGCTGGCGGGTCAGCTCCGCAACGCGTTCATGCCCTGCTTCACTGAGCGGCGGATCATCGGGCACCGACAGATCCTTTTCCGCATGACGTACGAAGATGATTGTTGTCGTCGCCTGCGACTCGAAAAACCACGCGAGGCCGATGGCGATCAGCGTATAGATGACGACAACCTGGATCCTGCGGCGGCGACGCCGGCGACGGCGTTTGTCTTTTTCTTTGTCGCTCTGCATGAGAGGCGACTTTACGTTTTTTTGACCAGTTTGACTACGCCTAGCGTTGCTCGTCGCGGTCAGTCTCCGTGCGTTCTTCCTCGACCACGCGGAACTCGCCTTCAATGACGCCACCCGACGATTCCCCGGCATGTCGATGGGGAGTTGAGCGGCGCCGCTCTAGCTTCCGATTGAACCACCACAATCGAATGCCTACGACCGCGGAGAAGATGAGGAGAATACTTGCGAGAATAACGAATGCAAAAAAGCCGAGCACCAGAGACACGCCGATCGCCAGCGCCCCGACGATGATGACGAGCGCGTTCGCGATCGGATTTCCGGCCGGAAATCCGCGTTTGGACGAGAAATTGGATGACGAGTAATTCAATCAGGTTGCCTCGCTGTTATTTTGCCTGCGCGCGCCGTGTGTAAAAACCTTCGAACCACGGCACCCAGGTCTCTCCGCCGTCGTTCGACTGCTCAAAGAATTGTCGCACGCGGCCATCGTCGAGCGGCGTCCACAGTCCGCGGAACGGCTGCGTCGAGTCGCTCGCAACGTAATGGATCGTACCGACCAGCAGCATGCCCGCTTCCGTCACGCCGCCACGAATATGGATCTGGTTGCCGCCCGAATCATTCCAGATTTGCACCCACTCGCCGGCCGCTTCATCCAGGTAATTGATGCTGGCGCCGGTCCCGCCGGTGACGCTGGTCCATGCTTCGGCAAGATAACAGCCGCGTTGCTCCGAGGTAATCCGATTGTGGCCGGCAATCTGCCCGCTCGCAACATGCACGTCCCATTCGCCGACCCAGAAGTCAAAGGCGCGAAAGCTGTCGTCATGCTCACACGGGTAGGCCTGCTCGCGCATCGCCGCCAGCAGCGAATCGAACGCCTCAATCCCGGCCAGCGTCGACAGCACCGGGTCTGTGCTGATCGCCGAGACCACCGTAAAACCGCCCGCGGCCAGCCCTTCGAGGACCCCGATAGCCGCATCACTGTCATTCGCCCGCACGTGCTCGCGTGCCTGCTCCAGCGCGGCAGCGGCCGGCGACACGGCCGCGGCCGGCGGGGCATCCTCTGAGTGCACCGAATGTGCCGGCATAATTAAAATCAATATAATCAGGTATTTCGAGTTCATTATTAAAGTACTTTTTGCATTGGCCGGTTGTCTTCTACAGCGTCAGACCAATGATAACGTGACGGGTTCGGACGCATATCGGATATGCCCGTCGCGGCCAGGGCGCGACGGGCTGGTATTTCCATTCCGGTCCGGTTGTATCGCCGCGCCCAAGCTTGCACAATGCGCCGGCGCAAGTCCGGGTCACGGAGAGGTGGCAGAGCGGTTGACGAATCGGCGCTGCCGTCTGGACGCGCGAAGCGCGCCCGAAGGGCGAGGAGCGAAGCGACGAGTCTATGCACTGGTCTTGAAAACCAGCAAGGGTTTGTA
>JBFIQH010000273.1:0-3347 GCA_041609735.1 Woeseiaceae bacterium
GGACTTGCAAAATGGCTCGTGAAGCGGTCAAATTGGCTTAATTCGACGCGACGGTCGTCGCACCCGCCAGTTTCGCAATCATCGAAATCCAGATAGAAGCCGGAAAGCTTTCGCAATAAAGCTGCGACATATTGCCTGATAGTTGAGGCAGCGTCATCCATTTTGCTATGCCCGTCGATCGGGGGCCTTTCGACGAGCATCAAAACAATCGAATCCAACCATGTCTCTAGCGGAGGTAGACGACGGTGAGCGAAAACATCGTGCACACCAGTGATGGAAGTTTCGAGGCAGACGTTCTGCAGTCGGACAAACCGGTGCTGCTGGACTTCTGGGCCGAATGGTGCGGCCCCTGCAAGATGATCGCGCCGCTGCTCGACGAGGCGGCCAACGAATACGCGGACAAGCTGAACATCGTCAAGATCAATATCGACGAGAACCCGAACACGCCACAGAAGTTCGGTATACGCAGCATCCCGACGCTGATGATTTTCAAAGACGGCGCGCCGCAGGCGCAAAAACTGGGTGCGATGTCGAAATCGCAATTAACGGAATTTCTGGACAGTAATCTGTGAGAGGGTACTTGGGTAATCAAACGAAAAGCCGGCCAAACAAAACCGGCAACAAGGGAAAAGGCGGCAACACCAATCGTCGTCGCCGTCGTCGTCCACCGTCCGAGGAATACCCGGATGATGATGGCAATCTCGAGGTAATCCCGCCCGAGCAGCTCGAAGCCAGCAAGAAGGTCATGAATCTGACCGAGCTGAAGACGCGGCCGGCGGCAAAACTGGTCGAGCTCGGCGAAACACTCGGCCTCGAGAACCTGGCCCGCTCGCGCAAGCAGGACATCATCTTTTCGATCCTGAAGGCGCACGCGAAGAACGGCGAGGACATTTACGGTGACGGTACGCTCGAGATTTTGCAGGACGGCTTCGGCTTCCTGCGGTCTGCAGACAGCTCCTATCTCGCCGGCCCGGACGACATCTACGTCAGCCCGAGCCAGATCCGCCGCTTCAACCTGCGCACCGGCGACACCGTTTCCGGCCTGATCCGGCCGCCGAAAGACGGCGAGCGCTACTTCGCACTGTTGAAGGTCGGCGAGATCAATCACGATGCGCCCGAGAACGCACGCACCAAGGTGCTGTTCGAAAACCTGACGCCGCTGTTCCCGAATGATCGACTGTTGCTGGAACAGGGCAACGGCAGCACCGAGGACCTGACGGCACGCATCATCGACATGGTCGCGCCGATCGGCAAGGGCCAGCGGGGCCTCATCGTGTCGCCGCCGAAAGCCGGTAAAACGATGCTGCTGCAGAATATTGCGTCGGCGATCTCGGCAAACAACCCGGAAGTCGACCTGATGGTGCTGTTGATCGACGAACGCCCGGAAGAGGTCACCGAGATGACGCGCACGGTGCGCGGCGAAGTCGTCTCGTCGACGTTCGATGAACCGGCCAGTCGACACGTGCAGGTGGCCGACATGGTCATCGAAAAGGCCAAGCGGCTCGTCGAGCACAAGCGCGACGTCGTCATTCTTCTGGACTCGATCACGCGTCTCGCGCGTGCCTACAACACCGTCGTCCCGTCGTCGGGCAAGGTGCTGACCGGCGGCGTCGACGCCAATGCGCTGCATCGGCCGAAGCGTTTCTTCGGCGCCGCGCGCAACCTCGAGGAGGGCGGTAGCCTGACGATCCTGGCGACGGCGCTGGTCGACACCGGCTCCAAGATGGACGAGGTGATCTACGAGGAATTCAAGGGCACCGGCAACATGGAGATCCACCTGGATCGCCGCATCGCCGAGAAGCGCGTCTTCCCCGCGATCAACATCAACCGCTCCGGCACGCGCAAGGAAGAGCTCTTAACGCAGCCGGACGAGTTGCAGAAGATGTGGGTGCTAAGGAAGGTGCTGCATCCGATGGACGAGCTCGCCGCGATCGAATTCTTGTTGAACAAGTTGCAGGATACGAAGACAAACGTCCAGTTCTTCGAGGCAATGAAGCGGTAGGGCGTTCTTTTCGATGGTGCACTCACAACGGCTGCGCCGTTCGAGTGACTATCGGGTCGGCGGCGTTCTGCCGCCGGTGATGCCGAGCGGCGGGCGCATTTCGTTCCGGAGCGCAATTGCGCGGTACGAGCGGCTTCAGCCGCGATCGGGCCTGAAGGCTCTCCTACGCGACAGGTCTGAAGGCCTTCCTACGATACCTTGCGTCGGTACTTCGGCAACTCGTCATTGATTTGCACCCATGGCAGCTTGTCTTCCAGCCAGATGTGCGCTCTTGGCGTGATGAACGATGAGTCATCGAAGCTCGCGGCCGCGACGTCGATGTCGCCGGGCCGGTCGACGTGTTCGTAGGTGATTGACGTTCCGCAGTCGGCGCAATGGCTCCGCGTGACGCCGGGTGACGATGGGTGTTTGGCGGGGGCGCCAGCCGTTACCGAAAAACTGTCTGCCGGGAATGTAGCCCAGGTAACAAAGGCGGCGCCGCTTGCACGCTGGCAGCTGTGGCAGTGGCAGTGGCAGGCAAAGGTCGGCGCCTGGCTGAGTTCGAATCGCAGCTTGCCGCAGAAGCAGCCGCCACGGACCGGCAGGGACGTCATAGCTGTGGCTCCATGGTCACTTCGCTGCGGCCATCCGCGCCGCGGGTGGCGGAAAGCGATGACGGAATGTGAAGGCATCGGCCGTTGGCCCGTCGCGCCAGAGTTTTTCGAGGCGTTCCCTGGCCTCGACTTCGTCCGGGATGTGTCCTGCCGGAATCCACCACAACGCGAACGGCGTGCGCTCCGGCTTCTCGAACCACTCCATACGCCGCTTCACGGCATTGACGTGGTCAGACTTGTAGACGTAGGCCTCGAGCGCTTCGACCGATTCCCACACGGTCAGGTTGAACAGGATCAGCGGGTTGTCGAACACGCGGATGGCGGTCGCGTCGCCGTCATCGGTCTGTAAACGCCAGACGAATCCCGGCGACGAGTCCGCCAATGCGTTCAGCGTTTCCAGCCGGTCGACGAAGCCCTGCATGACGGGGTCGTCCATGGGCGCGCGGCTGGTTGCGACATTGACCTGCGCAAGATGGAAAGAGCTGGTCATGACGCCGAGTATCTGGCGATGCGATTCGGGGTTCAAGCCCGCAACGAAAAAGGGCGAGACCTACGGCCTCGCCCTTCCTTCTAAATCCTGTGCGGGAGTTTAGAGCGGTACGATATTGCTGGCCTGCGGACCTTTCTGGCCTTGAGTTACTTCAAACTCAACTTTCTGGCCTTCGGTCAGCGTCTTGAAGCCGTCGCCCTGGATCGCGCTGAAATGCGCGAATACGTCCGGGCCGCCTTCCTGTGCAATAAAGCCGAATCCC
>JBFIQH010000274.1:0-3337 GCA_041609735.1 Woeseiaceae bacterium
ACCGCACGGAATATCAACCAGGCGCTTGCCGGCCGCGACGGACCGATCGCGGTACTGATCGCCGAGACCGGCGGCCAGAACGCAATGTTTGTCGACAGTTCGGCGCTGCCGCAACAGGTCGTCATCGACGCTGCGACGTCGGCGTTCAACAGCGCAGGCCAGCGCTGTTCCGCATTGCGTCTGCTGTGCGTCCAGAACGACGTTGCCGACAAGACCATCGACCTGCTTGCCGGTTACATGGACGAACTGACGATCGGCAATCCGTCGCTGTTGTCCACCGACGTCGGGCCGGTTATCGACGCCGGCGCGCGCGATACCGTGGGCGCCCACGTCGAGCGCATGGCGATTGACGCCAGCGTGCGGCATCGATGCACGCTGCCCCGGGATGCGCGCGCCGGCACATTCGTCGCGCCGACACTCGTGGAGATCGACAGCGTCGGCACGCTGACAGAAGAAGTGTTCGGCCCGGTGCTGCACGTGCTGCGCTTTCGCAACCGGGACCTCGCGGCAACGATTGCCGCCGTCAACGCCACGGGTTTCGGGCTGACGATGGGCCTGCACAGCCGCATCGAATCGCGCGCGCAAGAACTGATCGAGGCATCCGGCGCCGGCAACATCTACGTCAATCGCAACATGATTGGCGCCGTCGTCGGTGTACAGCCGTTCGGCGGCCGGGGTCTGTCCGGAACAGGACCGAAAGCCGGTGGCCCGCATTACCTGCTGCGCTACGGCACGGAGTACACGGTCAGCAGGAACCTCGCCGCCGTCGGCGGCAACGCGAGCCTGCTAACGCTCGGCGCGGATTGATGCCGGCGCCCGGCACGGTTCGCTTCTTACGACAGCACGTAAATGCCCCGCCACCTGCGTCGGGCGATGTTCATGCCAATGGTAGACTTCGCATCATGGCGAACGATCCGGAATTCATCCAGTACATCTGTGACCAGGTCGACGAAACCTGCGAACTGACCTACCGCCACATGTTCGGCGGCACGACCCTGTATTCGAAAGGCAAGGTCGTCGCATTGATTTGCGACAACCAGCTGTTCGTCAAACCAACGGATGCCGGTCGCCGCCATATCGGCAACGTAACTGAAGCGCCGGCTTACGAGGGCTCGAAAAATTTCTTTCTCGTTCAGGATGAGATCGACGATGCAGAGTGGTTGACGCAGCTCGTAGCCGTAACAGAACAGGCTTTGCCGAAACCGAAGGTGCGAAAAAAACGCAAAGTTGTGAAGCGACGTTGAAAGCGGAAAGCCTTGATGTCGTCATCATCGGTGCCGGGCTGTCCGGCATCGGTGCCGCCTGCCACCTGAGTCGCGAGTGCCCGGGCAAGCGCTTTGTCGTACTCGAGGCGCGCGACACGATGGGCGGCACCTGGGACCTGTTTCGCTATCCCGGCATACGTTCTGATTCGGACATGCATACGCTCGGCTATGACTTCCAGCCGTGGCGCGAGGCGAAGGCCATCGCCGATGGGCCAGCCATCCTGCGGTACATCCGGGACACCGCTGCCGAGTACGGCGTCGACGAGCATATTCGCTACAACCGGCCGGTCGCAAAAGCCAGCTGGTCGACCGACGACATGCGCTGGACGCTCGACGTCGGCGGCGACGCGCCATTGAAGATTCATTGCAACATGCTGCTGCTCTGTACCGGCTACTACCGCTACGACGCCGGCTACCTGCCACATTTCGAGGGCCGCGACCGTTTCCGTGGCGAAATCATCCACCCGCAGCACTGGCCCGAGAACCTCGACTACGACGACAAGCGCATCGTCGTCATCGGCTCCGGCGCGACCGCGGTGACGCTGATTCCGGAGCTTGCGAAGAAAGCCCGTCACGTGGTCATGCTGCAGCGTTCGCCGACGTATATGTTGTCGATGCCGGACACCGACGTCATCGCCAACTTTTTGCGTCGGCTGTTGCCGGACAAGCTCGCCTACAGGATCACGCGCTGGAAAAACATCACGCTGCAGCGCAAGCTCTACCGGCTGAGTCGCAAGCGTCCGCACTGGCTCAGGCGTTTCCTGCTGTGGCGCGTCCGGAAGGCGCTGCCGGACGGCTACGACATAGAAACGCACTTCACGCCGCGCTACCAACCCTGGGACCAGCGCCTGTGCCTCGTACCCAACGACGACCTGTTCGAATCTATCAAGAACGGCGACGCATCCGTCGTCACCGGCACGATCGACAGGTTTACCGAAAACGGCATCCGCCTGGAGTCGGGCGAATCGCTGGACGCGGACATCGTCATTACGGCAACCGGTCTCGATCTGCTGCCGCTCGGCGGCATGGACGTCGAGGTCGACAGCAAGCCCGTCACGCTGGCGGAACACCTGAGCTACCGCGGACTGATGATCTCGGATATCCCGAACCTGGTCTCAACCTTCGGCTACGTCAACGCGTCGTGGACACTGCGCGCGGACCTGACGGCGCGGTATTTCTGCCGCCTCGTCAATCACATGGATAAGCACGGTTATCGTCAGTGCACGCCACGCCCGCGTGACGAGGACCTGCAGATGGCACGGCAGCCATGGATCACCGGTTTTTCACCGGGATACCTGGCGCGCAAGCTGCCGGACCTTCCGAAACAGGGCGATCGCACGCCGTGGCTCAATCCGCAGGACTATGCGAAAGACCGGCAAATCCTCGGCAATGACCCGCTCGAGGACGGCGTGCTCACGTTCAGCAAACCCGAAATCCTCAAGAGCGCATAACAGCCGCACGCGGACGCATACAGTCGGGCGCCGACATAGCGATCATTACGCTTATTTCTGTCTCCAGGTACCGCCCTCGCGGTAATACCAGCCTTTGTCCGCTTTCGCGACCCAGCGCTCGGCGAACGTACGGCGAATGCTGTCCTGCCACTCGGGATGGCCGTTCAGCCGGGCGATTTCGGCATACAGTTCGTTCCAGTCGTTATTCTGCGCCGCCACGAGTTGCACAACGGTGTTACGGTCCTTCAGCGGCACGAGGTTGCGATCGCGGAAGTCAAGCAGCCCGGCATCCGTCAGGCCGATGGCGCCGGAATCGAGGTACGGCTTCAGCGACGGGAATCGGCTTGCCAGCGAATTTTCGAGCGCCTGCTTCTGTGGCGACGGCTTGTCGAAGTCGACGTTGCCCTGGGCATTTGCATCGCTGACCAGGAAACCTCGTATTCCGGAGGCGAATGACGCCAGTAATGCAGCATCGTATCGACCGCGAGGTGCCACGAAGGAAGTCGTGTTCGTGGAGTCCTCGCCACGAACCTTGTCGATGATGCGGTCGGCCGCTTCAACCGCTGCCGCTTCCGGAAAATAGACGTTGATCGTGACGCAAGCCACGACGAACACCGACAC
>JBFIQH010000275.1:0-3301 GCA_041609735.1 Woeseiaceae bacterium
CGCTTTTTCTGAATAAATCGGTTCGACCCCTTAACGGACCCCTTAACGCCTAGGGATGGAGGTCAGGCGGGTTGCGGGAATTTACCTCGGTAGAGGAAATCTTCGCGCCGGAACTCGTGCAGGTCGTCGCCGACGCGGAAGTTGACGCCCTCGACCCGCAGTTCGCACAGGCCGTGGCGCGGGCGTCGGTGCTTGAGGGAACGCAGCGCCGCGGGTGAAAACAGCGCAATGTTGGTCTCGTCGGTCGCGGTACGCGCCGACAAATAAAGAATGGCCTCGATGCCACGCTCACGCAGTTCGGTGCCGAGCAGCTGGCAGGGCTTGTAGCGGGACTTGTGGCGCAACACCGCCGCGTGTTTCTCGAATGGCGGCCGCGTCAGGTCCATGCCGAGACTCGTCTGGTAATTCGCCTCGAACACGGTGAACTGGCTGACGATGCGCTCGCGAAACGGCGTTTCCATGCCCTCGAGAAACAGCATCCGGTAATAGCCGGCTTCGGCGAACAGCGCTGCGTCGCTGAGGGCACCGTAAAAAATGCTCGGTTCGAAACGCCGTCCGAATCTCGACCCCCACTTCAGTGGCGGGTAACGCCACGGGGTACGCAACAGGTAGTCCAGTCGCGCAAGTCGCGGGTGCCAGTCGGCGGACGGTTTCGAATCCTCGAGCAGCTTCTCGAGCACCTCGTGTTCGGCAAGATCGTCTACCAGCGATACGGTGACTTTCTGTTCCTGGTTTTCGACGAGGCGCCTGAGCGTCCCCATGAGGCCGCGGGCCGCGGCATGCCGGAGGACGCGACGCCAGAACGTCGCGTCATACTTTGCCACGTATCGCGTCCAGGTATTCGCTGACGGCAACCAGGCCGGCCACCGAGCGCAGCTGCTCGGACGGCACGCCACCGGTATGCCGGTTTGGCGTCGTCAGCCATTCGCGAATCTGCTCCGGATTGTCGTCGACCAGCACCGCGAGCGCGCGGTAGCAGCGAATCAGGATCTTCGACAGTTCGCCCGATTTGCTGTCCGGATCGATACCGGAACGCGAGATGCTCGACCGGTCGCGGCCGACGACCTGTGCGAGCTCGGCACGCGACAGGCCCATGCGCTCGGACGCACGCAGCACGGCCGTGCCGAGCACGCGGCCGGGATCCGGGCTGGTTTTCGGGTGTGCGGTCGCCATGCCGTCATGTTAGCGCATCCTCCGGTATCGTGCAAATGCACGTTAAAGCCTACTTTCGTGCATTTGCTCTGATCCTTCCCGGGCCCGGCACTCTTCCCGTCCGGCGCCGTCCCGGTTGCCCCGTGCGCGCAACAAGCGGAGAATCGACGGGACATCCAGAACACATCAAATAACAAAGGGGCGCGGATGTCGGATTCTCTCAAAGAGAGCGCACTTCTCTATCACCGCACGAAACCGGCCGGAAAACTTGCCATTACGGCAACCAAGCCACTGGCAAACCAGGTCGACCTGTCGCAGGCCTATTCGCCTGGCGTTGCCTATCCCTGCCTCAGCATCAAGGACGATCCGCTGTCGGCCGCAACCTACACCGCGCGCAGCAATCTCGTCGGCGTGATCACGAACGGCACCGCGGTGCTCGGGCTCGGCAACATCGGGCCGCTGGCCGCGAAGCCGGTCATGGAGGGCAAGGCTGTACTGTTCAAGAAGTTTGCGAACATCGATGCGTTCGATATCGAAATCGACGAACGCGATCCCGAAAAATTCATTGAGACGGTTGCGAGACTCGAGCCGACGTTCGGCGCGATCAATCTCGAGGACATCAAGGCGCCCGACTGCTTCGTCATCGAGCGCGCCCTGCGGGAGCGGCTCAACATTCCGGTCTTCCACGACGACCAGCACGGCACCGCGATTGTCGTCGCGGCCGCTATCAAGAACGGTCTGCAGGTTGCCGGCAAGACGATCGGCGACGTCAAACTGGTGTCGACCGGTGGCGGCGCCGCGAGCCTCGCCTGCCTCGACCTGCTGGTCGAGCTCGGGCTGAAACGCGACAATGTCACGCTCGTCGACCTCGAGGGCGTCGTCTACAAGGGCCGCGAGGCCGACATGAACGAGTACAAGGCACGCTACGCCCGCGATACGCAGCAGCGGACGCTCGATGACGCGATCGACGGCGCGGATGTTTTTCTCGGGCTGTCGGCCCCCGACGTGCTGAGTGGCGAGATGGTCAGCCGCATGGCGAAGTCGCCGTTGATCATGGCGCTGGCAAACCCGACGCCGGAGATACTGCCGGAGGTGGCGCTTGCTGCCCGACCGGATGCGATCATCGCCACCGGGCGCTCCGACTACCCGAACCAGGTCAACAACGTCCTGTGCTTCCCGTTCATGTTTCGCGGTGCCCTCGACGTCGGCGCAACGACGATCAACGAGGCGATGAAGATTGCCTGCGTCGACGCGATCGCGTCGATCACGACGCGTGAATCGACGGACGAGGTCGCCAGCGTCTACAAGGGTGAGGACCTGAAATTCGGGCCGACGTACCTGATCCCGAAACCGTTCGATGCGCGACTGTTCGTCGACGTATCTCTCGCCGTCGCGAAAGCCGCGATGGAATCCGGCGTGGCGCTGCGTCCGATCAGGAACCTCGACGAATATCGCAAGCAGCTGCAATCGTTCAGCAACCGCGCGCTGATGTTCATGCAGCCGGTCATCGAGGTGGCAAGGCGCGACCGGGAGCGCCTCGTCTATGCCGAAGGCGAAAACGCGACGATCCTGCGGACGGTGCAGGGCGTGGTCCGCGAGAACATCGCAAGGCCAATCATTATCGGGAGGAAGGCTGTCGTTGAAAGCCGGCTGCGTCGCCTGTCGATCGACCTGAAACCCGGAACTGATTTCGAGCTGGTGGATCCACAGGATGACCAACGCTACGACGCTTACTGGCAGTTCTACCACGAGCGCGTGGCACGACGTGGAGTATCGGTCGCCGCCGCTCAAACGGTCATGCGAACCAACACGACGGCCATCGCCGCCTGCATGGTGATGATGGGCGACGCCGACGCGATGATCTGCGGCATGGAAGGGCGCTTCGACCATCACCTGCAGGACGTCATAGAGATCATCGGCACGGGCAAACCGAGCGAGAACATATCGTCGCTGGCAGCACTGGTGCTGCCGCAGGGCCCGTTGTTCATCACCGACGCACACATCGGTATCGACCCGACCGTCGAACAGATCGTCAACACGACGCTGGCAAGCGCCCGCCGAGTCAGCGACTTCGGAATCCGCCCGAAGATTGCGCTGTTGTCACATTCAAACTATGGTTCTTCGCGCGCGCCGTCGGCAATCAAGATGC
>JBFIQH010000276.1:0-3295 GCA_041609735.1 Woeseiaceae bacterium
CGTTTCTTGCCGTCGCAGTGCTGATGCTCAACGCGTCCGCCGCCGCCGATGTCCTTATTAATGCCCGTGATGGCATGGTCGCCCTCGATGCCGATGCCGTGACGGTGCGCAGCATTCTCTCAGCGCTCGCCGCAGCGCATGTTGTCGACGTCACCGCCTCGATACCGCTGCAGTCCGAAATCACGCTGAAAACCGCGCCGGTGCCGCTCGCGCGACTGCTAAAAAGACTGCTACGACCCTACAGCTACACGTTGATCGAACACGATGCGGCCAGTGGCGTGCTACCGCGGCTGCACGTATTCAGCGATAAGAATCCCGGTGCGCCAACAGCGTGGGCCGCGCGGTCATTGCCCGCCGGGAATGCAATCGACCGGGCAATTGCGGATCTTGCCGACCCCGACGCGGATGTTCGTGAGGAGGCGGTACTGACGCTTTCGGACAGCCAGCATCCGGACGTCGTGAGTCATTTCGTCAGCACGTTACGCGATCGGTCGCCCGACGTGCGGGAAGCGGCGCGTGCTGCTCTCGAGGACATGGACACGGCCATGCCCGCGGGCTACGAAATTACGCCGTCGTCGCGGCAGCGTAACTAGGGATCAGCGTGCGCATCGGGCACATCAACCTCGCGGCGTCGATGAACGGCACCGGCGAGCATTTCGTCAGGCTCGTCGAGGCACTGCAAAGACAGGATGTCGAGCAGCACGTGCTCGTTGCGAATCACGCGCTCGCGAAACGCGTCAGCCTGTATGACCGCGTCAGCGTGGGCCCGGTCGTCAGGACGCCGGTCATGGCGTACTGCCTGATGCCGGAGGTTGGCGTCGTGCATGCCCACGGCCGAAACGGCGGCCAGGCGGGGCTACTGATGACGCTGACTCGATCGACGCCGTTCGTGCTGACCCGACGCTCCACCAAGCCTGTCGGCAAGAACCCGGTGTCGAGGTCGATCATCAGCCGCGCGGCCTGCATCGTCTGCCCGACAAAGGCTGCAGCGAAGAGCCTCACCGACGACGGCTTCGACGTAGCGGTGACGGTCATTGATGATATTTCGCACGAGTCGGTGGATTGCAGCGAGGCGGACGCACGTAGTGCCGCCGAGCACTTGCGCATCTACCGTCGCGCCATCGATTCCTGGCGTGTATCGACAGTGCTTCTGTAGGAGCGGTTTGGGCCTCCCCTTTGGGGATAGCCGCGATCAATCGCGCATAAATGCGCTCCTACAGGATTGCTCGAGACCGCTTCCAGTATCCTGTCAGAATTCCCAGAGAATCCCGATTGCCGGCAGCAGCGGCAGCCAGTAATCCGACGAACTCTCGAGTACCGTATTGCCGTCGTCGTCTTCTTCGACATCGTAGTCGATGCAGCAGACGTTGCGGCGATTGATGACGTTGGATACCTCGACGAATGCCGTCAGCGAGCCGCGCCGCACGTCGAACGTGCGGCTGACGCGGAAATCGATGCTCGAAAACGATGGATGCCGTGACGTGTTTCGTGCACCGGGCACGGCCTCGACGATCGGCTCCCCATCGGCGTCGACGCCGATCTGCTCGAGTGCCAGCCCCGTCGTCGGCCAGCCGGTGTGCGCACCGGCCGCGAGCGCGATGTTCCAGCCGTTGTCGGCCCACGACAGGCCTGCCTGCATCGCGTGCCGCTGGTCCCAGCTGCGGTATTCGTCACGGCCGTCGATCCGGTCCGTCGTTTCCGACAGCGTGTATGACGACCACCACGACCAGGCACCGTGCTCGCCGTCGAGCGAAACTTCGAGGCCGCTCGCTCGTGCGCGTGTCGGCTGAAGCCGCACGCGATCCGGCTGTAATTCCGGTATCAGTGCCAGCGGGTCGAACAGGTTCTCGAACCTCGGGCGCACGTCGCGCATGGCCTTGTGAAATACCTCGATGCGCAGCCCGATCGAATCCGTCAGCCTGTGCTGCAATCCGGCGATCAGGTGATCGGCGCGCTGCGCCGGCCAGAACGTCGAGATGCCGTCCTCGATCTGCAGTTCCTGGATGCCCTGCGACTGGTGATAGCGCCCCCAGCTGAAGCGCAGGTCCGTGTCCGGCCGCCAGCGGTACAGCATGCTGAGCCGCGGACTCAGCTGCGCGTCGGATGACAGGTCGGTATAGGTCTGGTCGTCCCACCGGAGGCCCCACTCGAGAATCGCTTTCGGCGTGAGCTGCCACTTGTCGGCGACGTACAGCGCGTAGCTGGCTCCGTTCGGCGACGCATTCAATAGGCGTGACACCTGCGACGGCTGATTCCGGTACAGCGCCGGCAGTCCGAAATATTCCGCCTCACCGCTGTAGGCATAGTCCGCACGGCTGCTCGTAACGCTGAAGCCCCACTGGATGAAGTGCGTGTCCGATGGCTGGAAGCGCCAGTCCTGGCGAAAACCGATCTGCCGGATGTCGCGCTCGTCGTGCACGGTTGCGACGGTCTTGTCCGGATCGTTGGTCGTGCCGTCGCGCTGATTGCGGTAATCGGTCAATGACAACGAGGTATGGCTCGTCAGCTTGCCCGACCAAACGTTGTCGACCTGCAGCCAGACCTGGGCGTTACGCGTGTTGCTGCGTGCCTCCTCGAGTTCTGCCGGGTCCGTCTCCAGTACGACCGTGACGATGTCGTCGGCAAACAGGACATTCGCGGACACGCTGGTCCGACTGCCGAGGTCCATGGCGAAGCGGGAGAATACGTCGTAATAGGCGGGCCGCCCGAACTTCTTGTCGATAACGAGATCGAGGTTGCCGCGGCGCGCGGAAAACAGCCACTGCTTGTCGCCGTTGTTGCCTGCATGCAGGAATGACGTATTGAATACGCTGAGACCGATCTCGGTGTGGCGCGGTTTCCCGGCATCGATCGACTCCATGACGACCAGGCCGCTCATGCGATCGCCGAAACGCACAGGGAATCCACCGGTAAACACCTCGACGCCGGAAATGGCACGCGAATCGATGGCGCTGAAAATATTCTGGTAGTCGCGGATGTGGAACGGGTCGAACAGCCGTTGCCCGTTCAGGATGATGCCGACCTCGCTCTGTTCGCCACCGCGAAAATGGGCGCGTGCCGAGGCGCCGCTTGCGGCAGCGCCGGGCAGCCGCTGCGTTATACGTATCGGGTCGTCGCCGACGTCGGGCATGTTCTGAATGCTGCGCTTGTCCAGCCGAAACTGTGACGTCGTGATATCACGCGAGATCTCGTAGCGACTGGCCGAGACCGTGATGTTCTCGATGCGATCGGCACGGTTCGCCGCGGCGGGCTCGGGTTTGGTCGCGGTCGCGACAGGCTTTCGTACGACGAGGAA
>JBFIQH010000277.1:0-3289 GCA_041609735.1 Woeseiaceae bacterium
AAAAGCGGGCCGTCGCCGACGTCGTTTCGCGCATCGAGTCGCTGCGGCCGATTCAGCAACTGCTGACCGGATCCCTCGTCAACGCTGCCGTGCAATTTGTGGCCCTCGTGCTGACGGTCGCGGTCATGCTGCTGTACAGCCCGCTCGTCACGCTGGTATCTCTTGGCGCACTGCTCGTCACCGGAATCGTGCAGGCATGCATGTTGCCGTCGATACGCGCGCACAACCTCGAGGCGGTCGTCGCGACCGCGACGGCGCAGCAATCGCTGATCGAATCCTTGCGATCCTACGGTGCCGTATCGGCGCTCGGCATGACCGGACCACGATGCCTGCACTGGCTTGCTGCGTTTCGCCGCGCGAGCGATGCCGAGGCGCGTCGCGGCGTGCTGACAATCCGGGCATCGGCTGTCCAGTCGGTCATTGCCGCGATCGACCAGCTGATATTTCTCGGCATTGGCGTCACGCTGGTCGCCGATCGGCGCATGACGATCGGCATCCTGTTCGCGCTGTTCAGTCTGCGCGGGCGGCTGAACCAGGCGGCCGTTGGGCTGGCAGGCGTCGTCCACGAACTGTACCTCGCGCGTTCGCACCTCGACCGTATCGGTGAGCTGCTGCGCCTGCCTGCCGAACGCGCGGCGCCGCGGCCCGCGCTTCGCCAGCCGCTCGAGGGTGCCGTCGAGTGCGATGGCCTCGCGTTCCGGTACCCCGGCGGCAGGGCGGTCTTCGACGGCTTCAGCTGCTCGATCGGCAGTGGCGAGCGCGTCGTCATCGGCGGCCCGTCTGGCGCCGGCAAGTCGACCTTGCTGAAGTTGCTGGCAACCGAGCTCGCCGCGGATGCCGGCGTCGTTCGTTTCGATGGCTACGATGCCTCGCTCTGGGATCCCGCGGCGCTGCGCAGCCAGCTGGCCTTCGTTCGCCAGGGCGACCGGCTGATGTCCGGTTCGGTCGCTGACAACATAGCCGGGTTCGACGCGTGCCCCGATATGGTCCGAATCCGGTCCGCCGCCAGGCTCGCGTGCATCTGGGAGGATATCGTCAGCCTGCCGATGCAGCTGGAGTCGCCGCTGTCCGGAGACGGCTACGGGCTGTCCGGCGGCCAGCTGCAGCGGCTGCTGATCGCGCGCGCAGTCTACCGCCGGCCGCAAGTGCTGATCCTCGACGAGGCGACAAACCAGCTGGACGAGCGAACCGAAGCGCGCGTCATTAACAACCTCGCACGGACCGGCGCGACGATCATCAGTGTCGTACACAGTGCCGCCGGGCGGGCACTGAGCGGCCGGCAGATCGACATCAGCCGCGGCGCAAATGGCAATTGTGCAGCCGGCACCGGATAATGCCGGTACACGACCACAAACAAAAAGTGCCAATGACCCATTCCAGTAAGCTGCTGATCACGAACGCCCGCCTCATCAACGAAGGGCGCATCGCCGAGACCGACATACTGATAAAAGGTGAGCGCATCGAGAAAATCGACAGCGGAATCAGCGCGAGTGACAACTGCGACACGATCGATGCCGACGGCAAGTTCGTCATGCCCGGCATGATTGATGACCAGGTGCATTTCCGCGAGCCCGGCATGCCGAACAAAGGCGACATGGCCAGCGAGTCGGCTGCCGCCGTAGCCGGCGGCATCACCAGCTTCATGGACATGCCGAACGTCAACCCGCTGACGATCGACGCGGCGACGCTCGCCGACAAGTACCGGCGTGCGGCCGGCCGCTGCCCGGCGAACTACGGCTTCTACCTTGGCGCAACGAACAGCAACATCGAGGCCATCAAGGCGCTGACGGTCGGCGAGGCCTGCGGCATCAAGGTCTTCATGGGTGCATCGACTGGCGACATGCTGGTTGACGATCCCGATGCGCTCGAGAGGATCTTCGAACATGCGCCGGTGATCGTCGTCACGCACTGCGAAGACTCGCCGATGATCTGGGACAACGAAGCGCAGGCGCGCGAGCAGTACGGCGACGACGTGCCGTTCAATGAGCATCCGCGCATCCGCTCTGCCGAGGCGTGCCTCAAGTCATCGACGTATGCGACCGACATGGCGAAACGCCACGACGCGTTGCTGCACGTACTGCACCTGACGACCGAGATCGAGATGCCGCTGTTCTCGACAGCGCATCGCTCCGAAAAACGCATTACGGCCGAGGTCTGCGTGCATCACCTGTGGTTCGACGAGTCGCAATACGACGAACTCGGCGCACGCATCAAGTGCAACCCGGCCATCAAGGCGAGGTCCGACCGCGACGCGTTGCGGCAGGCCGTCAGGGAAGGGCGTATCGACATTATCGCGACCGACCACGCGCCGCACACGATTGACGAGAAAGCCGGCACTTACTTCAAGGCGCCGGCAGGGCTGCCGCTGGTGCAGCACGCGGTGCAGACGCTGTTCGACCTCGCTGCGGACGGCGTCATCACGCACGAAAAGATCGTCGAGCGTGCCTGTCACGCGCCGGCCGACATCTTCGGCGTCGGCGAACGCGGCTACGCCCGCGAAGGCTGGTTCGCCGACCTCGTCATCGTCGACGCCGAAAAGCCGTACAAAGTGACCGCATCGAATGTGCTGGCACGCTGCGGCTGGTCACCGTTCGAAGGTCACGCGTTCTCGTCGACGATCGACACGACCATCGTCAATGGTCGTCTCGTCTACCAGGACGGCAAACTGACCGGCGATATCCCCGGCAAGCGACTGACTTTCTCGCGTTCCCGGGCGTAGCGGTCGCAGTTATCGAGGATCGGTCCGGCGTGCACGGCGCACAGGTCCTGCTCCTTCGGAACCCCACTCATCCGCAGGACCCATGCACCGCGCCCGCCGGACCACGAATCGTTAGACCCCCACTCTCGAGAAAAACAGCAGCGTCTCCGCTCGGCACGCTGCACCGACACCCGGATGCCGGACCTGGAAAGCGTGGTGTGTCGTGGCCCTCGCCCGACACCCACCCCTGAGAAAAAAACAGCTTCCAAGCCACGCGCGTCGCCTCGACAATCGAGCACGCCCGCCCAAAAGGGCGGTGCGTGATGCCCCTGGTGAAGGCGTGGGGTTCCAACTGAACCAGGGGCATCACGCACCGCCCGACTGTGACGAATGATCCGGTCGCGATTGTCGGGATACTTCCAGCTGTTGTTTTTCCGACCGATCCCGTTATGCTAGCGCCCATCAAGGGACCGGACTTCGAAGGGACAAGCCCCTCCCGGCGGCTCGAATGAAACCGACAGATACCTCCAATCCAGACTACTTTCACAAGGTAGTCGACTGTCAGTGGGCTTGTCCGGCTCATACCGACGT
>JBFIQH010000278.1:0-3272 GCA_041609735.1 Woeseiaceae bacterium
GCGGTATCGCAAGGGCCACATCGGACTCGCTTACGAACTGGTCATCAACTCGAACCCCTGCATTTCCTACCTGATGGAGGAGAACACGCTGACACTGCAGGCGCTCGTGATAGCGCACGCCTGTTACGGTCACAATTCCTTTTTCAAGGGCAACTACCTGTTTCGCGAATGGACCGACGCAAGCGCCATCGTCAACTATATCCTGTTCGCGAGAAATTACATCACCGAGTGCGAAGAGCGTCACGGCATGGAAGCCGTCGAGGCCGTTCTCGATTCGTGCCACGCGCTCATGAGTCTCGGCGTCGATCGGTTCCGGCGACCGCGCCCGATCTCCGGCGAGGAGGAGAAAAAGCGGCAGAAAGAGCGCGAAGACTACCTGCAGCAACAGGTCAACGACCTGTGGCGGACGATTCCGAAAAAAGAGTCCGACGAGCCGGCGGACGGGCCCCGTTTCCCGGCAGAACCGCAAGAGAACCTTTTGTATTTCATAGAAAAAAATGCACCATTGCTCGAACCCTGGGAGCGCGAGATCGTCCGCATCGTGCGCAAGATCGCGGTCTATTTCTACCCCCAGCGCCAGACGAAGATCATGAACGAGGGCTGGGCGACCTTCTGGCACTATGTCCTCATGAACGATCTGTACGACGAAGGGCTGATCGGACAGGGCAACGTCCTCGAATTCCTGCAGTCCCACACCAACGTGATCTATCAGCCGCCCTTTGATTCGCCGCACTTTTCCGGCATCAACCCGTACACGCTCGGATTCGCCGTGTTTTCCGACATTCGCCGCATCTGCGAAAACCCGACGGACGAAGACAGGCGCTTCTTTCCCGAATATGCCGGCCACGACTGGCTCGAGACGGTGCATCATGCGATGGCGAACTACAAGGACGAGAGTTTCATATTGCAGTTCCTCTCGCCCAAGGTCATCAGGGACCTCAAGCTTTTCAGCATCGTCGATGACGACACGGACAGCGCGATCCGTGTCACTGCGATTCATGACGACGACGGCTATTTGCAGGTAAGGGAAGAACTCGCCGACCAGTACAATCAGAGCAAACAGGAGCCAGACATACAGGTCTGGGACGTGTCGTTACGCGGCGACCGTTCGATCACCTTGCGCCATGCCCAGCACAATCGTATACCGCTGCAGGAAAATGACGCCAAGGAGGTGCTCAAGCACCTGCATCACCTGTGGCGATTCGATGTCCATCTCGAATCGGTATTCGACGACAAGATACACTGCGCCTACCACTGCAACGACAAGAAAGTATGGGTCGATGCCGGCACCGGCGGCCTGACGCTGGAAACCGGCTAGCGCGTCAGCCGTACGACGTCTGTCTCAGCCTCTGTCCCGAACCGGCGCCGGCGTGAGGACCTCTGCCCCCACCGCGTGCTCGAACCTCGATGACGCGGCTGCATCCAGCTTGCGCATGCGCCACTTGTCGAGCCAGCCGAAAATCGGATCCATTCGTTCGAGGTCCTGCCGGACTTTGTAAACTGGCATCTCGTAAAGGCCCACACCTTCGCTCGCCGCGTGCACGAAGTTCTGGCTGTCACGCAATTCCGCGATGAGCGGAATGTCGAGGCTCGACAGGAACCGGATCAGCATCGCATAGCTCTTCGTCTTGGCTCGCGTACGGTTCGCCACGATTCCGAGGTTGCGATTGCGCCGATCGAATTGCGCAACCAGCAGGAAGTTGGCGATGAAGCGCGCCGCCGAGTAGATATCGATTTCGGACGGCATGACGGGGATGAGGATGCTGTCTGCGTCGTAGGTCTGGTAGCGTAGCTGGTCGTCCGCGATCGCGGCGGGAAGATCGACGATCATCTGGCGGGAATCGGGCCAGGCGTGCAGGTCCCGATTTTTCGCGCCGGGCCCGAAATGCTCCCAGGCCTCGATGCCGTGGATCTTGGGTCGTTCCGACGAACGCTTGTCCAGCCAGCGCGTGCTGTAGCCGAGCGGATCGCAATCGATCAGCGTCGGCGGCGGCCCGCGTAATGCGAAGAAGCTCGCGATGTTGGTGGCCAAGGTCGTTTTTCCGGAACCGCCCTTTGGGTTCAGAATGACGATTTTGTGGAGATTCTGACGATCAGAGTTGCTGTCGATCATACCGGCCCGGGCCCCCTTTCAATATGGGTTGAACGGCGAGACAGCCCACCTGAGCGGTATTCGAGGTTCTTCCGCGCCCAAGCGGAGCTACACGAACGAAGGTAATATTACGGAAATACTGACTCACTGTCGAGCGTATTTATCGGCGGGTGAAAGCGACCCTCTCGCGACTGTTCCCGGTGGGCGTGGCTGGCCGGCGGCGCCCGGAGTGCGGCTAATCCTCAGCCCGGCGGCCCCTCGATATTACGCTGCGCAGATCGCTGTCCCTGATCTGGCTCGCAATGTCGTACGCCACGTCGGCAGTGCGTCGCAACTCCCCGCGCCGGTCGTCGAAACGACGATACACGCACTGGCATTGCTCCTGGTCGCAACCCTCGAGTGGCAGCTTCGGCGTTTTCGTTACGAGTATTCGCTTCCGGTTGAGCGCGAGCACGGCATCGCAGGCAATTCCGCCCCTCGGCAATATCTGCACGCTTCGGAACTCGGCTTTGGCGCTTGCGCTGACCTCAGTCGCTAGCGATTTTTTCGCAGATCCCCCGAACAGTTTTCCCAGCAACCCCATCAGCAAATCTCCCTCTCGATCGCCCACGATAGCAGCGCGCGGCCAGTAATCCCAGCGCTGGTTCACATAACGGCGATTCGCGTGCCGCACCGCGGAAATCAGCTTGCCGTTGTCGATCGTAACTTTACATATGCGGCGATGGCTCGCTTCGCGGGAGGATCAGGAGCGCTGCGGGCCACACCGCGCGCTGCCGTACCGAAAGCGGGCTGTGTATGATTACGCGGCGCCCCGTCAAGGAGTCCAGCATGATCATCGCCTCGTTCCTATTTTTCACGGGCCTCGTCGCGGCACTGACCTATCGGCTCACTCGCAGCGACGATCATTCGACGAGCAAGGGATATTTCCTCGGCGGACGTAGCCTCACGTGGCCGTTGATCGCGGGATCGCTGCTCCTTACCAATCTCTCGACAGAACAGATGGTCGGGCTCAACGGCGCCGCGTTCACATACGGATTCGCCGTAATGGTGTGGGAGGTCGTGGCCGTGATTGCGCTCGTGTGCATGGCGCTGTTTTTTCTGCCGCGCTTTCTAAAGAGCGGCGTCACTACGGTACCCGAGTTTCTCGAAATCCGTTTCGATCACCAGACGCAGGTGATCA
>JBFIQH010000279.1:0-3236 GCA_041609735.1 Woeseiaceae bacterium
GCTCCCCGATGCAACAACCTCGAAGTCGCTGTCCACGCTCGGCAGGCCGACGTTTTGGTCGTAAACGAGCACGAGGCCGCCGGCGAGGGCAAGAGCGCCGATGACGGAAAGATACGTATGACTGAAGCGCCGCCGCCGCGCGTCGGCCGGCGACAGATTATGAACGACGAGCTTGCCGTCGCGGAACTCGAGGTACCAGGAGACGACGAGCGCGATCGGCAGGCCGGCGATGACCAGCCAGGTCACGAACGTTGCCGCCTTGTCCGGCAGGCCGAGGCGTTCGAAGACGATATCGGCGACCTGGATCAGCAGCCAGCCGACGATCAGGTAAGCGACCAGCGTCTCCAGCACGCCGCGACGTTGCAGGTTTTCCATGAAGCCGATGTCGGACGGCCGCGCACCGTCCTTGGTGCCGAGGACCACTGATGACGTCGACTCGGACACGATCTCGGGCGTCAGCAGCAGGCGGTAGCCGCGTTTCGGCAACGTTTGAATGACGTGCGGATTGTCATGATGATCGTCGAACGCGTGGCGAATTTCGCTGACCGCATGACTCAGTGCTTCCTGGCTGCCATGGCCGACGCCCCAGACACGATCGAGCAGCGTTTCACGGCCGACGACTTCGCCCGGCCGCTCCGCAAGGCACAACAGCACCTCGACCGCTTTCGGCGGCAGGTGCGTCGAACGGTCGCGCCCCGTGACCTGGCCCTTCAACGGCTCGATCAGGGCGCCTTCGAGGTAAAATCCTTGCAGTAATTCCGCGTTCAATTGCTTGCTCGCACTGTTTGTCCCTATAGTATAGAACCGGACCAATCGTATGCTGCATCACAGGCGCCGACGATGGACGTGGTGGCGGTCATAGTTTCATGCCCGCCGTCGAGCGCAAGGCGCGGGCCGAAATTTCCCAGTACCTGACGTCCTTCCAGCGGGGGCCTTCTCGCGTGCGTGCCGCATGTTCTTCATGCGAGTGGAATTCGTTGCATACGAGATAACAACCCGAGACCCGATATGAACGATAAAGCGGCCCATAAACTTGAACGATTGCTTGCGCCGAAATCGGTAGCTCTCGTCGGCGCAAGCATTACACCGAATGTCGCCGGCAATGATATGGTGCTGGAGCTACAGGTATCCCGGTTCCGGGGAAACGTTTACCCGATTAATCCGTTGTATGACGAAGTCGAAGGCTGGAAGTGCTATCCGCGCCTCGCGAGCCTGCCCGAAGTACCGGATCTTGCCGTCCTGGGCGTGAGCAATCGGCACCTCGAAGCGCAAGTGAAGCAGGCGATCGAGCTGGGCGTCGGTGGTCTCGTGATTTTCGGCAGCGTGTTGCTGGCCGTCGACCAGGCGGACAATCCATTGCGTGAACGCATTGCCGCGATGGCGAACGAGGCCGGAATGCCGATTGTCGGCGGCAATTGCATGGGCTTTTACAACGTCGATCACTGGGTGCGCGCCTTTCCGTTCCATCGACCCTACGAGCTGCAGGAAGGTGGCGTGACGCTCATCGCACAATCCGGATCGGTACTGACGGCGCTGCTGTGGAACGACCAGAAGCTGCGGTTCAACCTTGCGATTTCGCCCGGCCAGGAGCTGGTCACGACCGTTGCTGACTACATGGATTATGCGCTCGATCAGCCGACGACGAAGGTTATCGCACTTTTTCTCGAGGCCGTCCGCGATCCAAAGGCATTTGTTGCCGCACTGGAACGTGCCGCCACGGCCCGTATACCCGTCATCGTACTGAAAGCCGGCCGCACACCGATGGCGGCGGCGCTGGCGAGAAGCCATTCCGGTGCAATCGCCGGTAACGATGCCGCGTACGACGCGCTGTTCGAACGCTACGGCGTCCTCGCCGTACGCTCGCTGGACGAGCTGGCGGCGACGGCACTGTTACTTTCCAGCGGCCGGGAGCCTGCGGCAGGTGGCCTCGCTGCAATATTCGATTCCGGCGGCGAGCGCGAACTCCTCGTCGACCTTGCTGACGAAACTCGCGTACCACTGGCCGAAATCAATGACGAAACAGCGGCAATTCTTGTCGACAACCTCGACCAGGGACTCGAGCCTATCAATCCGCTGGACGCCTGGGGCACCGGTCGAAACTACCAGGCGATTTTCGAGAATTGCTGGCAAGCGTTAATGGACGACCCGGATACCGGAATCGGTGTTTTCGTCGCCGACCTGACGTCCGGGTTCTATCTGCACGAGTCCTTTGCGCGAATTTGCCGGCGGGTCCAGCGCAGAACCCACAAGCCCGTAGCAATGCTGACGAATCACACCGGCACGGATTCGCAGGATCTCGCGTGCCGCACGACCGCAGCCGGCATTCCCGTACTCGACGGCACGCGGACTGGATTACTGGCAATCCGCAAGGCGCTGGATTTTCGCGATTTCGGACAACGGCCGCCAATCGCACCGGCGCCGGCGCCAGACGCCCGCATTTCGGCGCGATGGCGGGAACGACTGCAGCAGCCGCAGCCGCTGTCCGAAGCGGAAGGGTACGAGTTGTTGTCGGATTACGGTGTGCCGACCGTTGCGCACGGGGAGGCCGGCTCGCTCGACGATGTCGTGCGGCTCGCCGATAAACTTGGCTACCCGATCGTGATGAAAACGGCAACACAAGGCATCGAGCACAAGTCCGACGTACGCGGTGTCGTTGTAAACATCGAGAACAAGCAGCAGCTGGATGCGGCTTACAGCGACCTGAACGAGCGCCTTGGCCCCCGGGTACTGATCGCGGCAATGGCGGACGTGAGCGTCGAGCTTGCGCTTGGTGTGATGGTCGACGCGCAGTTCGGGCCGCTCGTCATGGTGGCCGCCGGCGGGATCTTTATCGAGATCATGAAAGATCGGCAGTTGCGACTGGCGCCGGTAGACGAGCGCATTGCACTGGAAATGATCGACCAGCTCGGCGTCAGCGCGATTCTGGACGGCGTGCGGGGCGAACCTCCGCTGGACAAGTCTTCCGTTGCCAGGGCCATTGCCGCGCTATCTGTGCTCGCGACCGACCTGGGCGACCTGCTCGCCGAGCTCGATATCAATCCGCTCGCCGTGAACCCGTCCGGTTGCGTTGCATTGGATGCACTGGTCGTGCCACGCAGCAATGAGCCGGCGGGCAGTCAGGCGACGGCGGATGCTGCGACGGAATCGGCGAGCGCAGACCCGGACAGTTTCAACGCGCTGGTGCTGCGCCAGTCCGGTACCGATGTCACCGCAAAGATCGAGCGACTGGTGAACGA
>JBFIQH010000280.1:0-3202 GCA_041609735.1 Woeseiaceae bacterium
GCGCGCACCTTCGAGTAGCTCAGCTCGCCGCGCTCGAACGCGGCGCTGATCGCCGGCAGGGCCTTGAGCGCGTGCGCCACGCGCACTTTCTCCCGCGCCGCGTTCATGCCGATGCCGCACTTGAAGTTGAGCCAGTGCGCACACGAACAAAGACCCGGCTGGTGCCAGCCGTCCCGCTCGTCGAACTCGCGTATCAGGACCAAGAGCCGGTAGGTGGCGGCGTAGATATACGCACAGAGCTCGGTGATCTCCGCGCCGAGGCGGTCGATGTCCTCGGGGCGGCTGCGGGGCAATTCTTCGACGGATCGGTGTACAGCAGCCATGGGTCCCTCCGGCGCAGGATTTCATGCTTCAACGAGTAACTGTAAGAACGTACAGTATACGTTCAACTCACTGAAAAATAACCAGAAAAACTCCGTTTTGTCCCGAAAAAGGCGGAAAAAAGGTCGGATCCAATTCTCGATTGCGACAAGCAGGTATTCGATGCCGCCGGCAATTGGCAATAATCGGATCCGACCCTTTTTCTCGACCCCTTTGCTCCTCAACTCGTGCGTGGCATCGACAAGACGACGCCAACTGTTTCGTGCCAGAGGCAGGGGTATGTCATCCGGCTTCGTCGCAACCAACTGCTCCAATCGCCGACATAAGCGACTCACTCCGGAAGGCCGGACAGATCTACTTTTTACCCTGGTCTGGTTGAGCGATCAGTCAAGGCCGCACGCTCGGACGAAAGATTGTAGGATGCGGCGCTGTGCATCCTGTTGATCATGCCTTTGTTCTTCTGTTGGTATTAGCGCAGCCGATTCACGGGGCGGTCACGTATCGCCGTTACCTCCGCCAGATCGAATCTGGCCAGCCACCCGATCGAATCAAGCTCTATCGCCAAACGCTGGTTCTCGAGTGGCTGGCACTCGCGGTTCTTGCTACTGCGTGGCTCTTACTGAACCGCCCGGTTTCCTACCTTGGCTTCGTCACTCCCGGTGGCATTCGTTTCTATGTCGGCACGATCCTGCTGGCGCTACTTTGTGGCTTTTTGGCCTATCAGTGGCGCGTCGCAACGAAGATGACAGCCGATCAGAGAACGAGACAGATCGAAGCACTCGGCGACCTGGTACACATGTCGCCACGCAATCAACGCGAGTACCGCCAATTCGTCGGACTATCGATTACTGCCGGCATCGTGGAAGAGATCATCTATCGCGGCTTTGTCATTTGGTACCTGTCACAGTTCATGCCCCTATGGGGCGCCGTGATCGCCTCTTCAATCATCTTCGGACTGGGTCATAGCTACCAGGGCGTCGCCGGCATGGCGCAAACAGGTTTGGCCGGCCTCGGCTCCGGCGCACTCTACGTATTCACTGGTTCGATCTGGCTACCGATGATCGGACACGCTCTGGTCGACTTGCTGCAAGGCAAGACACTCGTAACCATCCTTAAAGACAGCGGAGAAGGCGAAGCAGGCTCGACAAGTCAGCCGTGAGCGTCAATCTGCGAGTCCGCTCGGGAAAGGACGGGTCGAAACAGTATCCGCTTAACTTACTGAACGGTCGAGACAAATGCCGCTCCGTCCGCAGTAACCATGTCTTCGGTCTTGAGCCAGTCGGTGACGATTTTCGACACCCGCGGGTGGATGTAGTAACCGATCGAGCTGTGCGGATGCGATCTTCCATAGCGCACGGCGTGATTGTAGATCGTGTAGTCCCAGAGTCCGCTCACGAGATGCCGGCTCGGCATTTTGCGGAAATCGTCTGCCAGCGTGCCGTCGTGGCAGGTGTAATCGTCCTCGGCGGAAACGTTGTGCCAGGTAACGATGTTGGACGGATAGCTCCTGAGCCCTTTTTCCCGCGCACCGAACAGGCGCTTCCTGACGAAGTTGTCGCCGAGCGGAGAACCCATGGTCAGGAAGATCTCGATCCGGGCGCCGGCGAGGTCGGCATAGCGCGGATCGTGGGACAACTCCCACAGCACGTCCCAGGCCACCGCGCTTCCCGTTCCGTGGGTCATCAGCAGAATCCGGTCGCCGTTTTCGAGCAGCGGCTCGAGTTTCTCGCGAACGCGCGCGCGGACCTGCTCGCCATAGTCCGACCCGGCGCTGAGGTACTCGTAAAAGTCGCGGCTGCGGTGTTTGCAGACCCACATCCAGAGTCCCAGCACCCTGAGTAACGGCGCAAACACGTCGGCGATGAATTCGGGCAGCGCGGACTTGCCCGGCAGGCGATCGTATTGCCGGATACCGAAGCGCTTGCGTGTCGGAATCGACCTGAGCGCGGCGAGGGCCGTGTTGCGGTCGAGCGTGTCGAGGTGCTCGTCGTAATTCTTGCCGCGCCCGGAGAGCAGCGCGTTGCTCAGATCGGCGTAATAGGCGAGGTCGCAGTGCACGCCGTCGAAATCGCCGACGGCATCGGGATAGTCGCGTTCGATGCCCGAGCGCAGCGCGGCCAGGGTCAGTTCGAACAAGACATCGGCCGACGGCTTGAAGTCCCGGCCGTGCACGATGAGTATGCTGCGCCGCGGAGTCAAGGCAGCCCGCAGGTTCTAGTAATCTTCATATTCCGCTTCGCCGCGGTCGCGACGCGTGATGACCGTCAGGAACCGGCCCGCGAGCGTCTTGCCGTATTCGAGTCGCCAGATGATCAGCGTGGCCACGGCGAAAGCGAGGGATATGACGCCGGCGATACCGACGGCGCCGATGCCGCAGCCCAGGCCGATGCCGATGGCGACGAAGATGTACATCGCATCCGAGGGCTGGTTCAGCGAGAAACGAAATCGCACGGCCGCGACGATGCCCGCGAGACTGAATGCCAGCGCCAGGCTGTTCAGTACGATCATCGAGATTCCCGTCACGACGATCGGCAGGATCATGATCGTCTGCAGGAAAGACTGGTGGATGCGCGCCTGGCGGCTCGTAATGAAGTAGACCCACGAAATCGGCACGGTCAGTATCACCGCCCCGATGCTGGCCAGAAACAGGCGTATCGGCCCCAGTGGAGACAGGATGTTGCGTTCGATACTCGTGTAGACGGGCTCGAAGGAGTCGACGTTGGATGCGGCCAGCGCGTCGATGCCGCCGACGGGAATGTATCGCTCGAGGCCCGGATACTTCGTCACCGCTGCGTATACGGCACCGGCCCAGAACGCGTAGTACGCGAGGATGATCGTCAGCGGTATGAACAAACCGCCGGATTTGCGCATTGCTCTCTCC
>JBFIQH010000281.1:0-3168 GCA_041609735.1 Woeseiaceae bacterium
AACTCACTCGAGCCCGGTTCGCTGGTGCGGCCAAGCACCTCCGCATCGGCGATCGAAACCTTTGATGACGTAATTCTCTATCTGCAAACCCTGGGCCCCGGCACGGAGTAACGCTCTTTTTGCCGCGGTCGGCGCAGTCCGGATCCGGACCGTACTTTGCGTCGTCGACACGTTACGAATACATTTACGGTTCCTAAAGAAACCGGGGGATCGGGCATGCGCCTATTCGTGGTCGGATCGATGAGTGCCCTGTTGCTTGCGGCGCTGTCGTCATCTCACGCCGGCGAGGGTCGTGTCGCGCTCGCAGGCGGGCGATTGATCGATGGTTTTGGTCACGCGCCAATCGCAAACAGCGTCATCCTCGTCGAAGGCGACACGATTACCGCGGTCGGCAGCATCAATACGCTGCCGATTCCCGACGGATTCGAGGTCATTTCCACCGAGGGTATGGACGTGTTGCCGGGGCTGTGGGAGAGCCACGCACACCTGATGTTGAGCGGGCATGCCGATTATCCCCACTGGCAGGCAAGCTACCTCAACAGACTCGCCGATGAGATCATGCCGGCCACCGCGGTCCACCTTTTGCTGGCCGGCGTAACGTCGGCGCGCGATCTCGGTGCGCCGCTCGAGCCGTCGCGTTCCGTGCTCGAGCGCATCAATCGAGGCGACATTCCGGGACCGCGGCTGTTCATGTCCGGTCCGTTCCTGCAGGCGGAGATTGAAGACTGGCAATCCGCTTATCGTTGGCCGGTACGGTCCGCGGCCGACGCACGCCGCAAAGTGGCGCGGCTCGACGAGGCCGGCATGGCCATCGTCAAGTTGATCGATCAGGACAGGCTGCCACTCGAAATTGCCGAGGCTATTGTCGACGAAGCGCACAAGCGCGGCATGAAGGTCGTCGGGCATGCGCATCGTCCCGACGAAATACGCGTCGGGCTGAAAATCGGCATCGACAATTTCGAACACACGGGTTTGACGACAGCGCCGGAATACCCGCCGGACGTCATGCTGGCGCTGAAGGAACGTACGGCGACGGGCCGCGTCGCCGGCGGGCCGCTGTACTGGACGCCCACGGTCGAGGGCCTGTGGAATTTCGATCGCACCGTCGCAAATCCGGAGAAGCTCGACGACGACTGCTGGGAGCGCGGCCTCAATGCCGATACGATTGCCGACATCCGGGCGTCGATCGCGAATCCGGGCCAGCTTGGTTATACGCGTCTGACGCCGCTCCGGAAGCCGACGCTGAAACGCAAGATTGCGCAGCTGCGCGAAGCCGGCGTCGTGTTTCTCGTCGGCACCGACAGCGGAATACCGATGAAATTTCACTGCCAGTCGACGTGGAATGAAATGGACGTTCTTGTGCGCGTCATGGGCATGCCGGCAATGGACGTCATCCGCGCGGCAGTTTACTGGCCGGCCGTCATGATGGACGTTGAAGACGAACTAGGCACTGTCTCCGCAGGCAAAAAGGCCGACATCATTGCGGTGCGCGGCGATGTGCTCGAATACATCAACCTGCTGCAGCACGTCGACTTCGTTATGAAGGGCGGGATCGTTTACAAACGCGATGGCCGCGCGGTCGAGGAAAATCTCAAATAATGTGCAATCGGCCGCGGAAAAAACGTTATTTCCCTTGCCTGCCTGCAACGCAGGCTTTGTCTGTCCGCAGTGCGAATTTACGCTATTGTCTGCTAGAATTTCGGTCGATCCGACACCTGCGATGACCCGTTGATGCTGCGCAGCAAGACACCTTCGATACTGCCGGTCGCGAGCAGCGAGCACACCGCAATTATGCAGATCAGGATTCGCGGGTGATGCGTATCCGTCGCGAGCATGACCTCGGAGCCGACGAGGCGCGATCGAGGGTACAAAAAGTTGCAGCCGGCCTGGAGCAGCAATTCGCGTTGAAATCGGAGTGGCGGGGCGACGAACTGCACTTCCGCGGGGCCGGCGCCAAAGGCAAAGTAGCTATCACCGACGACAGCGTCGAGTTCAACGTCGAGCTCGGCTTTGCATTGATGATGATGGAGCCGGCCATACGTTCGGCAATCAACGCGGCGCTCGACAAGCATATCGCGGCCTGAACACTGCGCTCAGGCAGTAGCCTGTCGGTTGAAACGCGCGCCGTGATCGAGCCGGGCGTTTTACGCCTCGAGACGAATCACCTGGGCTTCCAGATCATCCATGCTGCCCTGCAGCTCATCACCGAGCCTCGTCAGCTGGCGCCAGGCGATGCCGGTACGCAGCAGCCAGCCGATGCCAATGGCGGCGGCGAACGTCGCGAGCGCGACCGGAATCATGTCGAATGTCGTGCCGTCCATCGATCGTGCCTCGCGTGCTGTCGGCACCGGGAGCCCGTCACTTAAGCGAAATCCCGAGCCCGTCGAGTATCTCGGACAACGGCTATGTTGAATATGACCGATTCCACAAAAACGGCAGCCCGCAAGCGATAACGCGGCAATTCCGGCTAGCGAACTGCCGGGGAGCGAGTCAGCCGTAACGTTTCTCGTGGCGTGCCAGCGTCTGTTCAACGGCATCGATGGCCTTGGCGAGCCGTTTGCTGATGGCTGGCTCCTTCCCGCCAGTCGTGACCAGGGCGGCTGTATGGGCGGCGCATAACGATTTCGCGTCGCCCCAGTCACTCGCGAGTGCGGCCGCCCACCGTCGAAAATCGTCAGCGGCGCCCGCTCGCTGCTCCAGCGCCTGCGACAGCGTCGGGTGGAACGTGAATGCGTCGTCGATACCGAGCAGGCCAAGCACTCGCGGCAACTCGACGTACATGATCGTGTCGTCGGCATGAATCGTGCCGGATGCACGGTGATAGGCAAGGACCGACGAGAAATGCACGTTCTCGTTGTCCGATATGAAATCGACACCATCCGGTACGCTGAATTCCAGGACGTCGGCAAACTCCTCGTGCACCGAGGCCTCGTTTGTCCGGCCCGACTGCCACGGCAGGTCCGGGTTTTTCGCGATGTGACGCTCGGTTCCGTAGAGCCGTGCGCCCGGCAATCGATCGTGCATCGTGGCCACCGACACCGTGTGAAACGGATGCAGGTGCAAAACCGCGTCGATCGCGGAGCCCGCGTCAGTCAGTTCGTCAAAGTCGCGTGCGGTTTTGCTCGACAGGTTGCACGCATCGAGCAGCACGAAGCGGCCGTCCGGCCG
>JBFIQH010000282.1:0-3142 GCA_041609735.1 Woeseiaceae bacterium
GGACGACGCCGCGCTGCTGATCATCGACTACTACGAAGCGGCGAGCGAACGGCAGCAGTCGATCATTGCAAACCGGCGTAACGGCAACGGCGGCGTCAAGTATGCCAAGTCAGGCCTGGCCGAGGAACAGATGCGCGCCTATAAATACGCGTTAACGCAACTGATGCGCGACGACAGGATTTACCTGCGGCCGGGCCTGACCCTGCCGCGCCTTGCCGAGGCCGTCGGTTGCTCCGTCAATCACCTGTCGCAGGTCATCAACTCCGGATTCGGCGTCAGTTTCTTCGACTTCGTCAATCGGCACCGGGTTGAGCACGCAAAGGCCATGCTCGATGATCTCGACGATCACGATGCGGTGCTGAACATCGCATTCACCGTCGGATTCAACTCCAACTCGGCGTTTTACTCCGCGTTCAAGAAGCACGTCGGGATGACGCCGGCGCAGTTCCGGCGCAATCGAGCCCAGCTCGATTCGTAATTGAGTTGTCCCGGCGCCTGCGCGGCCGGTCAGACTAGTCGAACTCGATCCAGGTGGTCTTCAGCTCGGTGTAGTCGTCAAACGCGTGCATCGACTTGTCGCGCCCGTTGCCGCTCTGCTTGAAGCCGCCGAACGGCACGGTGATGTCGCCGCCGAAGTAGTTATTGATGCCCATCGTGCCGACGCGGACGGCTCTCGCAACCTTGTGCGCGGTATTGATGTTGCTGCTCCACACGGCGCCGGCCAGGCCGTAGATCGAGTCGTTGGCGATGGCGACGGCCTCCTCTGCCGAGTCGAATCCGATTACCGACAACACCGGCCCGAAGATTTCTTCCCGCGCGATGCGCATGTCGTTGTTGACGCCGTCGAACACGGTCGGCTCATAGTAGCACCCGCCGCTGTCCTTCATGACCTGCCTGCCGCCGAACACGAGTGACGCGCCCTCGGCGCGACCGATGTCGACATAGTCGGCGACCGTCTTCAGCTGCGCCGCGTCGATCATCGGCCCCATGACGGTTGCCGGGTCGAGCGGATTCCCCGGCATCCAGCCTTTGCTCTTGTCGACGACCATGTCGACGAACGCGTCGCGAATCGACTGTTCGACGATCAGGCGCGTACCGGCGGTGCAGGTCTGGCCGCTGTTCCAGAACACGGCGACCGCGGCCATCGTCGCGGCCTTGTCGAGGTTGGCATCGGCAAAGACGATATTCGGGCTCTTGCCGCCGAGTTCGAGAAACGTCCGTTTGAGATTGGATTGGCCTGCGTACTGCATCAGCTGCTTGCCGACGTCGGTAGAGCCGGTGAACGTCAGGCCGTCGATGCCCTCGTGCAGCGCCAGGTGCTTGCCGAGACTGCCGCCCGGCCCGGGCAGTACCTGCAGCACGCCGTCGGGCAGGCCGGCCTCGCTGGCCAGCCCCGCGATGCGGAGCGCCGACAGCGGCGTGCTGGACGCAGGCTTCAAAATGACGCAATTGCCGGTCGCCAGCGACGGCGCCAGTTTCCAGGCCGTCGTCGACAACGGGAAGTTCCACGGCGTAATGGCAGCGACGACACCGAGCGGCAGCCGCTGCACCAGCGCCAGCGTGTCCGACGGCGTCGGCGGAATTTCGTCGTAGACCTTGTCGATTGCCTCGCCGCTCCAGCGGATCGTGCGCACGGCGGACGGGACGTCGATGCCGGTGGTGTCGGCAATGGGCTTGCCGACGTCGAGGCACTCGAGCAGCGCGACTTCGTCCGCATGCTCCTCGATCAGCTCGGCCCAGCGCACGAGGACCCCCTTCCGATCCGCAGGGGCCATGTCCGCCCATGTGCCGCGCTCGAACACCGCCCTCGCAACGCGGACGGCGTGGTCCGCATCCTCGGTGCCGCAGCTCGCGACATCCGCCAGCTTGCGCCCGTCGCCGGGCGCAACGCTCGGCCGGGTCTCCCCGGACAGCGCGTCCCGGTAGCGGCCATCGATGAACGCTCGCCCTTCAATGTCGAGGCTGGCCGCCAACGCGGCCCAGTCCTTGATCGTCTTGTCCAGCATGTCGCAAACCTCCGGCGATCCGCGCGCGACCGACCTATTTTATACACCCGCAGCGTAGACCCGGCACTACCGTGCCTATACGCTGTGGCGCAAGAACGCGCGGGCTGTCGTTAGCATAGCCCGTCAATCGAAAAGACAACTCGGGGGAAAATCCGCATGGCCGAAACCGCCGGTAACGCACTGGTGCACAAACGCACCGAGTTCGACGACTGGCGATCGCTGACCATCGGCATCTACATGGCGCTGACCGGCTACGCGGTCATGGTCGGGCTGCCCGTCATTTCGACGTCGTGGGTGAAAAACCTCGGATTTACCGAATCGCAGGTCGGCTATGTTGCCAGTGCCGACCTGTTCGGGCTGGCGATCGGCGCGGTGCTCGCGTTCTTTGTCGTTGCGAAATTCGATCGCCGGTGGTTGACCACGGCCGCGGCCTCGGTTGCGATCGTTGCGAACCTGCTGTGCATCTATTACCAGAGCTATGAGGTCACACTGGTGTTGCGCCTCGTCGCCGGGATCGGCGCCGGTGTCTATACCGGCATCGCGGTTGCGACGATCGGCGGTCACTCGCGCCCGGCCTTTGCTTTCGGCATGGAGCTGTTTGCGTTTGCATTCTCGCAGGCCGCGGAACTCCGGTTCCTGCCGTATCTCTCGATCGAGGAAATGTACTTCGCATTTGCCGCTACCTTTGTCGTCGGCCTGTTGTTTATCAGCTGGGTGCCCCGACGACCGGCCGATGCGCCGCTCGATGTTGCGGTCGACGTCGCCGAGCCGGATGGTCAGCACCATGTCGAGCATCGGCACGTACCGGTCTGGGTACCCTGGCTGGTCCTGACGGCCGTCGTACTCACGTACGTGAATATCGGTGCGTACTGGACGTACATCGAACTCGCAACGGTTGGCTCGGAGGCGACACCGGACTGGGTCGCCGATATGCTGGTCTAC
Source organism: Woeseiaceae bacterium (assembly GCA_041609735.1). Taxonomy (GTDB): domain Bacteria; phylum Pseudomonadota; class Gammaproteobacteria; order Steroidobacterales; family Woeseiaceae; genus UBA1847. The sequence goes on from JBFIQH010000282.1 coordinate 2,949, forward strand.
ACGTCCTTTTTCTCGCTGGTCGGCTGCCTGGCCGCGGTGCTGCTCAGCAATCGCTTCGGACTCTCGCGTCCGTTACTGGTGACGCTCGTATTCCAGGCGAGCATCGTAGCCATGTTGCTCTTCGGCATTACGAACACGAGCGTCGCGCTCAGCATGTTTGCGTTCAATTTCTGCTGGATCTTCGTCGACATCTA
>JBFIQH010000283.1:0-3101 GCA_041609735.1 Woeseiaceae bacterium
ATTGCCGTATTCGTGCTGATCCTCGTGCTGTCCGTCGTCAACGGTTTCGAGCGCGAGCTCCGCGAGCGGTTGCTGACCATGACGTCGCACGCCGATATCGAAGGCATGGATGGCCGCCTGCGAAATGCCGATGCCTACATTGCCGCAGCCCTCGCAAATCCGCGCGTCGCAGCGGCCGCTCCGTATATCCGGGGCCAGTCGCTGCTCGTCTCCGGTGAGCGCTTGAGTGGCGCCGAATTGCGCGGCATCGACCCGCAAGCAGAGAGCAGCGTGTCCGGGGTGGCCGACGTCATGACCCGCGGTGAACTCGGCAGCCTCGAACCGGGCGCGTTCAACATCGTGCTCGGCGTGGAACTGGCTGCCGAACTCGGCGTCGACGTCGGTGACAAGGTGACCGTTACGCTCGCGGAGGGCCGGGTGACCCCGGCAGGCGTATTGCCGCGAACGAAGCGCTTCACGGTCAGCGGGCTTTACCGAGTCGGTATGTACGAATTCGACCGGCGCCTGGCGTTCATCAACCTTGGCGACGCGCAACGGCTGTACCAGCATCGCAACACGGTTTCCGGAATTCGCCTCAAGGTGACGGAGATTTACGATTCGGCTGGCATCGTTCGCGAAGTCGCGCTGGCACACGACCCGCTCGTGCTGGTCAGCGACTGGACGCGACGCAACGTCAATCTTTTCCGATCGATCCAGATAACGAAGTCGATCCTGTTCGTCATCCTGCTGCTCGTTATTGCCGTCGCCGCTTTCAATATCGTTTCGACGCTGGTCATGGTCGTCAAGGACAAGCAATCGGACATCGCTATCCTGCGCACGATCGGCGCGAAACCGTCGAGTATCCTGCGTATATTCATGACGCAGGGCGTGGTCATCGGCGTCGTCGGCACGCTTGCTGGCGTCATTGCCGGTGTGCTGCTGGCCGCCAATCTCGAGAGTGTCGTCGGTTTCGTGGAGTCCCTGTTCGGTATCAAGTTACTCGCTGCCGACGTTTACTTCATCAGCGATTTGCCGTCCGAATTGCGCATGACGGACGTCGCGCGAATTGCCTCGATTGCGTTGCTGCTGGCGCTGCTTTCGACACTTTACCCGGCCTGGATGGCCGCACGAACGGCGCCCGCCGAGGCGTTACGGTATGAATGATATGAAGTCTGTCGAATCCGCAACTCCGGTTCTCGAGTGTCGCTCGGTTGCGCGCCGGTTTTCCGAAGGGCGCACCGTTCTCGAAGTATTGAATGGCGTCAGCCTCAAGGTTCGGGCAGCTGAACGCGTTGCGATCATCGGAGCGTCAGGGTCCGGCAAGACGACGCTGTTGCAGATACTCGGCGGCCTGGATCACCCGGATGAGGGCGAGGTTTACGTCGGCGGAGAGGCGATGCACCAGAGCGATGAAGCGGCCCGCGGCACGTTGCGCAATCGCTATATCGGTTTCGTCTATCAGTTTCATCATTTACTCCCTGAATTCAGCGCCGAAGAAAACGTCGCGATGCCGCTTCTGATACGGCGCGAGCCACGGAACGCAGCGCTGCAACAGGCACGCGACCTGCTCGCCAGGGTCGGGCTCGGGGAGCGATTGAGGCACAAGCCCGGCGAGCTGTCAGGCGGTGAACGCCAGCGTGCCGCGGTTGCGCGCGCGCTGATTACGCGTCCGAAGCTGGTGCTGGCCGACGAGCCAACCGGCAATCTTGACGCGGGCAACGGCAAGCAGGTGCTCGACCTGATGCTGGAGCTGAATCGCGAGTTGCAGACGAGTCTCGTCATCGTGACTCATGATCACTCGATCGCTGAAAAAATGGACCGGATTCTGGTCCTCGAGAACAAGCGACTGCACGAATCAGGCTGAGCCGGACTCGTCTCTCTCGCGCCGCTTGCGCGATTTGTAGTCGTGCACGGACGAACGCCACAAGAGGTCGACTGTCACCCATGCAACCAGTGCAACGCAGGCACCGAGCAACAGCGAACCGATAAGCATCGGTTGCCAGATCAGCACGAATTTTTCCGAAATCCACGTTAGCGACAGCTCGAATTCGAACGGCACGGGGTCGGCACCGAGAATCAGGCGGCCGAGCCGGTAGGCGGCGTAATACATCGGACCCATGGTCAGTGGATTCGCAGCAAACGTCGATACGATGGCAATCGGCAGGTTGATGCGAAACAGCAGAGCGAGCAGCATCGAGTACAGAGGGTGGCCCGGGAACGGCTGAAAGGCAATGAACAGCCCGAGCGCAAATGCCGGCGCGACGGTACGCCTGCGAATTGCCCAAAGCTTCGGTTCGTGAGCCAGATCGCGAAAAGGCGCGAACAAGCGGCTCTCCGCAACCTTGTGCCGTTTGATTGCAAATTTCCTGAAAAAGCGTCTTGGCATTGCTGCCGCGGTTCCTTCTTAATAATGCGTCTACCGTAGCGCAGCGACGCCAACGTGACCGTGATTCGTGTCAGTATTTGCCTGCTGGCCGGCGTGCTCGCGGCGCAGCTTAGCAGCTTTCCACCGCGATCAGACCAGATCGCGGTCGTGTTGGTTCTGCTGATCGTGTTTCTGCCCGCATTGCGTCGGACCGACATTGCCTGCGTTTTGTTCGGCGCACTGACATTTGGCCTGCAGGTCGAGCGGGTCGCCGCGACGCGCCTGGCGGCAGATTACGCAGCTGACAGCATGCTCGTCATTGTGCGGATCACGGAATTTCCACAGTCGAAACGCAACACGACGTCGTTTCGCGCGACGCCACTCGCGGACGAGCGTGTACCCCCACGCATACGCCTGAGCTGGTTCGAGCCGCCGGTGAACCTGCGTGTCGGCGACGTCTGGAAACTGCAGGTCAAACTGCGGCCGCCGCGCGGCAATGCGAATCCCGGCTCGACCGACACCGAGGCCTGGCTGACGCGCCAGCGCATCGGCGCGACCGGCTATATCGTCGACGGCGTCCTCAATGAACTGGTCGATTCGGGCAAGGGCGGAGTCCTCGACAGGCTGCGCCAGCGGATCGTTGCCAGTATCGATCGGCGCCTGGGCGACGACGCTGCCGGCGCGGTCATTGCCGCGATCGTCGTCGGCGCCCGACACCGGCTATCCGATGAACAGTGGGACCGCTATGCCCGAACCG
>JBFIQH010000284.1:0-3088 GCA_041609735.1 Woeseiaceae bacterium
GGCCCTGTTTTATGGCTGGGGACTTGGTCTTTACGGTACCGTTCCACGGTTCTGGCAAATGACATTTGTCGCGGGACTGATCGGCGGACAGCTGCTGCTCAGCCCCTGGTGGCTGGCCCGCTTCCGCTTCGGTCCGGTCGAGTGGCTTTGGCGCTCGTTGACCTACGGGCAGCGCCAGCCGATGCGGCCGGCTGTGGCGGGACCGGGCAGCCCGGACTGAGCAGATTCAGCAGTCGGCCACGATGAATTCACCGTTTTCGCGTGTATACTTTGCAATCTGCCTGGGATGCGTGCGCGCATAGACAAGAATCAAAAACCGAGAGTGAGGCAATAAATGGCAATCTCAGACCTGAAAAACGTGCTGAAAATCTTCGGTGGCTCCGACACCGGCGGAGTTGCACAGGACGAGCTGTACAAGGAATCGCTGCTGATGACGCTGGCACGTGCGGCGCACGCCGACGTCAATATCCAGGCAGTCGAGGTCGACAGGATCCGCGAAATTCTGCAGCATCGGACCGGCGAGGAGTTTTCGGCCGCGGACGTTCGCGTAGCCGCCCGGCCCGAGCTGTATGCGGAGGCCAACCTGAAGAAGTACCTGTCGAGCGTCCAGAAGAAGCTGACCGACGCGCAGCGGGCCGGCATCGTGCAGGCGCTGGCGGACGTCATGCGCAGCGACGATACCGTCAGCGTGCTCGAGATCGATTTCTTCAATGACGTCGCGAACGCATTGAAAGCTACGCCGGCTCAGATCGCGGGGCTCAAGGCCGGCGACGTCAAGTAACGCGCGCTATTTTGACGCGATTTTTTCTTCCTGCCGGTTGATCTGTGCCTGCAGGCGTTCGATCGTGTCCGCCAGTTTTGCCTTTTCTTTTTCGGCAGCCTGAACACTTTTTTCGTTTTTAGCCTCGGCCAGCGATGCTTCGCATTGCGTCAGTCTCAGCTTTGTCTCGTCGAGCATCTTGCGCAACTTCTCCAGCGACTCCGCCTTGCTCGCCTTGTCGAAAATGATGGCGTCGGGGACCGGTGTATCGCTGGTTTCTGCCGGCGCCGGCGTTTTTTGCGGTATGAACGCCGTTGCTGAATCGAACTGTCGCTGGTTCATGAACGTCGGCGAGACGATTTCGATGCCGTCTGCGTGCAGTTCATCGACGGTGCGAGCGCGTAACTCGCGGCGTTTTTCGATCAGGTGAGCGACATCGGTCAGCAGACCCGACACGCGGTAAGAGATCGAGAAATCGCCGAGTTCGACAATTTGCACGAACGGGCTGTCGAGACCGGTTGCGGAGGCGGCCTTGACCAGCGCCTTCTCAATGCGGTGCCGTGACACGTCATAGCCAAGTGACAGGTCCACTGTCAGGACCGTCCCTGACGATTGCATGACGCGCACCGGATTCGTGACCAAATACAGGTTTGGCAGCGTCGTCAGATCGCGCTGCTCGGTCTGGATCTCGGTATGCAGCAGGTCCATTTCGGAAATGCGGCCGAAGTAGTCGCCGACGGTGATGTAGTCCCCGGGCCTGTAGCTGCCGATTGCCTTCAGCATGATGCCGGCCATGACGTTGCCGACCAGCGTCGTCGACGACAGCGCGATCGTCGCACTGATGATCAGCCCGTAAAGGCTGAAGAGGTCGCTGCGAAGTTCGGGGTTGAACGGCAGGAACATGATCAGCAGCAGGACCGCCAGCAATCCGCCGCCGATCTGAATCAGCTGCTGGCGGAACCTGAGGTGCGTCTTGTCCTGGTAGTGCTGGACGAGACGCCGGTTGCCGACATACAGTGCGAATCCGACGGCCGCGATCAATGCGACCGAATGCAGTACGACGAGTACCGTGTCCATAGTTTATCGATCCATTTCCGTGGGCGTGGCTTGCGTAACCGCAACGTCGAAGTTCGCCGTCGATGCTCGCAGGTACCGGCTGCTGATGACCTCACCGATTTCGCGATACACGACGAACAGACCCGACCCGATGATAATCATCGCGCCGGTAATGACCCACCGATCCGGCACCTCGCCCCAGATCAGGTAGCCTGCGACGGCACCGCCGATCAGCGCAGTGTACTCGAACGGCGACAGTATCGCCGGCGACGCGCGACGGTATCCGCCAATGATGCCGATCCAAGCAATGACGGAACAGGTTCCGGCCGCGACGAACAGCAGCCAGCCTCGCGCGTCCGGCCTGATCCATTCGTTGCCGGTCAATAACAAACCGGAAATCAGCATCGGGCCTGCGATGACGTAAACCGACAGCGCGAAACTCGTTTCCGTTCGCCCCAGGTGACGCGCGGTTATTGCGAGGCAGGCGTAGCAAAATGCGGCGAACAGGACCGACAGGGCCGCCGGGGTCAGCGTGCCGGCTCCGGGCCGCAGTATCACCAGCACGCCCGCGAAACCCGCGATGACGGCGAGCCAGCGTCGCCAGCCGACGTGCTCGCCGAGGCATGGCACCGATAGGGCCGTCACCATCAGCGGCGCCGTAAATCCCAGCGTCAGCGCATTGACGAGCGGCATCTGCGACAAGCCGTAAAAAAAGCCGAACATTGCGCCGCTGGCAAACACGGTGCGCAGCAAGTGCCAAGGCCAGCGCGCGGTTTTCAGGCTACGGATGCCCCCGAACTGACGCGCCAGCAACAGGAATATGGCAAGTCCGGCGATGCTGCGCAGGAAGACGAATTGTTCCAGCGCGTACGTGAGCAGAAGTTCCTTCGCGCACAGATCGAGCCCGAGGCCGCCGGCAACGCCAAGCAGCAACCAGGCGATCGCTTTCCCGACGGCATCGTCGTGCATTTTCTGAACCATAGATGAACGGGGAACGTGCGTTTACGGCGCAAGCGCGCATCATCGCACGCGCTACCCGACAGTTCAGCTTCAATTCATGCGCTGGCTTTTCTAATGGAGCCATCCACAACGGATGCGAAGGACCGAACAATGACGACAACAGCGACGAATTTCATGGCCCGCATGACGGCGGTCACGGCCAGCCTGCTGCTGGCTGGCAGCGCGCTTGCCGCCGAGGACGCGGGCAACGCCGAGCTGCGGGTCGCAGAGAGCTCGTATTTCAGCGACGACGGTCGCCAGCAGAAAACGGCA
>JBFIQH010000285.1:0-3085 GCA_041609735.1 Woeseiaceae bacterium
ACTGCAGTGGACCGAAGACCTCAACGAGCTAGGCGCGCCGCTGTACCTTTCGGATGACAGCGAGGCATTGATACGGCTCGAGAGCTTCGTCGAGCGATATCCTGAAATCGACCGCGTGGTGTTTTATTCGACGGACGGTAAAATTCGATTTTCGCTGCATGATGGTGACGTGCAGGCCGATGTGCAGCCGTTATCCGCATCGAGGCTGCAGTCAGCAACGGAGAGAATCGCAGGTGAGGAACCGTACCTGCTGAGTGGCGGAATCGTCGATCCGCGGAAGTTCGAAATTCTTGCGCCGGTCTGGACTGAATCCATTGCGGACGACGGACTGTTCTCATTCGACCCGGAAGGCGAGGGAAACACTGCGATTACCGAGCTGGTTGGCTTCGTCGGTATTGACCTCGACTTTGTCATTTTTCACGATCGTTTGCTCGCAAACATCAAAACAGCGGTCGCGATACTTGTCATTCTGCTGATAGCGTTTACGCTTTACAGTCGGCGCACGTTGCGCAACGCGCTCGAATCGATTTCAGAGTTGGAGCATCCGATTCGGGAGCTTGCCAAAGGCAACCTCGGCGTCAAATTCAAGCCTGCCGAACACAGGGAGATATCCGATATCGTCGAGGCGCTGGAAACTACGGCGACTGCGCTAAGCGAACGCGATGCGGAACTGGTTGAGCTGGCGAACCACGACAGCCTTACCGGGCTCTTCAACCGCCGCCGATTCATGGAAGAACTGCGCCATTGTGTCGGCCACGTCATGCGCAGCAGAAAGACCGGCGCACTGTTCTTTATCGATCTTGACCAGTTCAAGTATGTCAACGACGCCTGTGGCCATCCGGCAGGTGACCGCCTGATTCGCAAGGTCGCCGATGAGTTGCGGCGCAGCGTCGATAACAATGCCATTGTTGGACGATTCGGTGGCGACGAGTTCGCAGTCCTGCTGCCTTACTCGGACGAAATGTCAGCTCGATCGAGTGCGGAGCTGATACTTGCAAACATGCGTCGTATGGCGCACATCGAAAGCGATCGTGTCTTCCATGTACATTGCAGCATCGGCATCACGATGATCGGTGGCACGAACCTGCACCAGGATGAGCTGATCGGCCAGGCCGACATCGCGTGCCGCGAAGCCAAACTTGCAGGTCGGAACCGTTACCATTTCTACAAAGACGTCGAACACATGGTTGACGGAGCTTCAGCGGACGTCGGCTGGATGAATCGCTTGCGCAAAGCCCTCGACGAAGATCGCTTCGAGCTGCGGTTTCAGCCAATTAACGATATCGATAGCGGTGCTACAACGCATCACGAAGTTCTCATCCGCGCGCGATCCGACGATGGCAAGCTCGTTTCCCCCGACGCCTTTTTGCCGTCGGCAGTGCGCTTCGGTCTGATGTCAGAAATTGACATGTGGGTGATCCGCAATGCGGCCAAGGCTTACAAGCATCATTCAGCCCGGCATCCCGAGCTGAAGCTGTCAATCAACCTGTCAGCAAATGCGTTCGAGAATGAAAATCTGCACGGGATCGTTCGGGAATCCTTCGACGAGTTTTCGGTACCGCCGCAAAATATCATTCTGGAAATTACCGAGAGCCTTGCGATCCGCAGGCCGATGCACGTCGAACGCCAGATTGCGGCGTTGCGTGAGCTGGGATGTGAGATCGCGCTCGATGACTTCGGCACCGGTTACAGCTCGTTCAGCTACCTGCAAAAACTGCATTTCGACTACATCAAGATCGATGGCGCATTCGTACAGGACATCGTCAAGAACCCGGTCGATCAGAAGATGATCCGGCTGATCTCGGAGGTGGGTCACGAGGCAGGCATGAAGATTATTGCCGAGTATGTGTTGAGCGCCGAATCCCTGGCGTTGCTCGGTGAACTGGGCGTCGACATGGCGCAGGGTTATTTCGTCGGCAGGCCCGCCGTTGAGCCACGCTTCAGCTCAACACCAATCTCGCTGACGGCGCGGCGGCGCCGGCGCCGCAATCGCAAGGCCTGACGGCGCCAGGACTCGCGGGCAAAAAAATACCCGCTGTCGGAGCGGGTACTTGTCGTTAAATTCGCCTTGCTCGTCAGGAAGCCATGGCCTTGATGCGCTTGTTAAGGCGGCTCTTGTGACGAGCGGCCTTGTTCTTGTTGACGATACCCTTGTTGACCATGCTGTCGATGACCGGCACGGCTTCCTTGTACGCGGCCGCGGCGGCATCACGGTTACCGGCATCGCATGCCTTGACCACGTTCTTGATTTTCGTGCGCATGCGCGAGCGCAGCCCCATGTTGTGCTTGCGGGTCTTCTCCGCCTGCCTGGCGCGCTTCTGGGCTGACTTGATATTTGCCACTGCTGATTTCCGTGTCCGGATCAAAAGAGCCGCGTATTATTCGCAGGAAGGGATCGAATGTCAATGGCACGCGCCCATGCCCGCAGCCGCCCTGATTGGGTCACTCTAAATTACTGATTTCATGAATATTTTAGGCTAGACTGCGTGCCCGTATGAGTGCCGAAAAAGACACCGGAAAGCTGCCAGTCGACGGGGCTCCAGCGCCCGGCCTGCGAGTCAGCGGCGGCAAGCTGTTTCGCAGTACGTCGCTCGTGAGCGCCATGACGCTGCTGTCGCGGATTCTCGGTTTGATACGAGACGTCGTGCTGGCGCGCTATTTCGGCGCGTCGCTTGTCATGGACGCCTTCCTCGTAGCCAACCGGATTCCGAACATGTTGCGGCGGTTTTTCGCCGAGGGCGCGTTCTCACAGGGATTCATTCCGGTGATGTCGCGCTACCGCGAACGCCATGGCCACGATGAGGCCCGGGAATTCGTTGACGCCGTAGCAGGCACGTTTGGAGTTGTGCTTTTCCTTATTACACTGATCGGCGTCATTGCTGCCCCGGTCCTCGTGCTGATCGTCGCGCCGGGGTTCATCGGCGACGGCGGCGACTTCGACCTCGCATCGCTGATGTTGCGTTTCACCTTCCCCTACTTGTTTTTTGTGTCGCTGACGGCGTTTGCCGGCGGAATACTGAATACTTACGGACGTTTTGCCGTTCCTGCGTTCACCCCGGTCATTCTGAATGTCGTGCTGATTGCC
>JBFIQH010000286.1:0-3085 GCA_041609735.1 Woeseiaceae bacterium
ACGCACATGATGACGCCGAAGAAGAACAGCAGCGTATCCCACTCGATGCGCGCGATCTCCTTGAACGTATCGAACGGCGGGATATCACCGACGCTGCCGTAGTGTTTGCGATCGAACGGCGTGACCGTGTGCGTGATGCGCAGGTAGTAGCCGAAGAACTGCAGGTAGGCAAGACCGGTCATCATGCCGAGGAATGGCGGCAGGTGCAGGAAGTTGTGGAACGACACGGCAGTCACGATTGTCAATGCAAACAGTCCGACGATGCGCTTCGCGCCACGCTTCAGGTGCTCTTCGTCGGTTTCGGCGTTCGCCAGTTCACGGGGTACCGCAAACGACATGAGGAAGGCCGGCACGAGAAAATTCACGGCCGACGGCAGGAATAGCGCGAAGAAAGTCCAGAAATCCAGAATGCCGCGCTGCCAGACCATCAGCGTCGTGATGTCGCCGAACGGGCTGAAGGCACCGCCGGCATTCGCAGCTACAACGATATTGATGCAGGACACCGTGACGAAGCGGGGCTGGTCTTTACCGATCGCCAGCACCACCGCGCACATGACCAGCGCCGTTGTCAGGTTGTCGATGACCGGCGACAGGAAAAAGCTCATGACTCCGGTGATCCAGAAAATCGATCGGTAGCCCAGCTTGCGGCCAACGAGCCAAGTGCGCAGCGCTGCGAAGACGTTTCTTTCCGTCATCGCATTGACATAGGTCATCGCCGCCAGCAGGAACAGGAACAGCTGCGCGAACTCGACCAGGAAATGCTCGACTGCATGCTGTACCGAATGCGAGGCATCCCGGCCGGCGTACTCGAAGGCGATAACCGCCCAGATCAGCCCGGCCGCAAACATGACCGGCTTCGACTTGCGGAGATGCGTGTATTCCTCCGCGATAACGAGGCTGTAGGCGAGCACAAACAGCGCAATCGACAGATACCCGACCCAGTGATCCGTCAAATCCACGTTGTCTGCTCCGATAGATTAATCGATGAAAATCGTCGCCGGGTGTTCGAGCATCTCCTTGATGCGCTGCACCAGCGCCGCGGCGTCGTAGCCGTCGACGAAGCGGTGATCGAACGACGTCGACAGGTTCATCATCAGGCGCACGGCGATCTGGCCGTTGACGACGACGGGCCGCTCGACCGCGCGGTTGACGCCGATGATGCCGACTTCCGGCATATTGATAACCGGCGTCGAGGCGATGCCGCCAAGCTTGCCGAGGCTCGTGATCGTGATCGTCGAACCGCTGAGTTCGTCCTTCTTCGCGCTGTTGTCCCGCGCTGCAGACGAGACGCGGCGGATTGCCGCCGCGAGTTCGTCTAGAGTCAGCGCCTCGGCGTGGCGGACGACGGGTACTTTCAGGCCGTCCGGCGTCTGCGTCGCGACGCCGAGGTGTACCGCTTCGTGCTGGATGATGACGTTCCTGTCTTTGTCGTAGGTCGCGTTGCACTGAGGAAATTCGCGCAGAGCGCGGATCAATGCCATGCCGAGGAACGGCAGCAGCGTCAACCGGGCGTTCGGATCGTTCTGCGATGCATTCAGGTGCTTGCGCAACGCGTCGAGTTCGGTGATGTCGAGTTCCTCGACATACGAGAAATGCGGAATCTCACGCTTCGACGCGCTCATGCGCTCGGCGATGATGCGGCGCAGGCCGATGACCTTGGTCTCGGTCTTGCCGGTGGCCCGCTGGCGCTTCGCCGGGCCGGTCGACGCCTTCTGCGCAGTATCGCCAGAGGCAACATAGTCGTCGAAGTCCTGGCGCAGAATGCGTCCGCCGGGGCCTGACCCCGGAACCTGCGACAGGTCGACGCCGGCCTCTTTTGCCATGCGGCGAACCGCCGGCGACGTAATGACGCGGCCGCCGGGCTGTGCCGCCGGTGCGGATTTCTGCGGCGCCTTGCTCGCGCCGTTGTTCGCGGCCTTCGCTGCGGCTGCCGGCTTGTCGTTTGCAGCTGCAGGCGCAGCACCCGACCCGTCGGTCTCGAAGGTCACAAGCGGCGCACCGACGGCGACGATGTCGCCGGGTTCACCGGCGAGCTTTGTAACCTTGCCGCTGACCGGCGACGACAGCTCGACCGCGGCCTTGTCGGTCATCATCGTTGCGACGATGTCTTCCTCGTTGACCTGGTCACCGACCTTGACGAACCATTCGCCGATCTCGGACTCGACGGTGCCCTCGCCGAGATCCGGCAGCTTGAATATGTGTTCACTCACGCTGTTGCCTCCATCACGCGGCGAATGCCCGCCACCATGCGCTTCAGACCCGGGAAATACTGCCACTCGAAGGCATGCGGGTAGGGTGTGTCCCAGCCGGCGACGCGACTGACCGGCGCCTCGAGATAATAGAAGCAGTCTTTCTGAATCGTGGCCGCAAGCTCCGCACCATATCCACCGAACCGGGTCGCTTCATGGGCGACGAGACAGCGGCCGGTCTTTTTCACGGACTCGACCAGCGTCTCTGTATCCAGCGGCGACAGCGAGCGCACGTCGATGACCTCCGCGTCCACGCCCGTTTCCTCGGCTGCCGCTGTTGCGACGTGAACCAGTGTACCGTAGGTGATGATCGACAGCTCCGAACCCTCGCGCGCGATCTCGGCCTCGCCGATAGGGACCGTGTAATAACCGTCGGGCACCTCGCCCTTCGGGTGCGACGCCCAGGAGACAGCGGGCTTGTCGGGATCACCGTCGAACGGGCCGTTGTAAATGCGCTTCGGTTCGAAAAACACGATCGGGTCGTCGGATTCTATCGACGCAATCAACAGGCCCTTGGCGTCGTACGGGTTCGACGGCATGACCGTGTTGATGCCGCTGACATGCGTGAAGATGCCTTCGGGTGACTGCGAGTGCGTCTGCCCGCCACGGATGCCGCCGCCGCAGGGCGTGCGGATCGTCACCGGCGAGAAGAACTCGCCGCAGGAGCGGTAGCGCAGGCGCGCAAGTTCCGAGACGATCTGGTCGAAACCCGGGTAAATGTAGTCGGCGAACTGGATCTCGGCGACCGGCCGCAGGCCGTTGACGCCCATGCCGATCGCGGCGCCGATGATGCCGCCCTCGGCGATCGGCGCGTCGATGACGCGGTGCTCGCCGTA
>JBFIQH010000287.1:0-3066 GCA_041609735.1 Woeseiaceae bacterium
GCGTGCTGAGCGCCCAGTTGCCGCGAATACTCAGTGCACCGAGTTTAAGGTAGTAAGGAAACATCCGGATCTCCTGTTACGCGTTGGCGGCTGTCGCGAAGTGCAGCGTCGGCGGGCCATCGTGAATATTGCCGTCGCGGACAAACAGGTTACGGTTGGCGCGTGTCGCCAGCGTCAGCTCGTGCGTGACCATGATGATTGTCGTGCCGGACTCGTTAATCTCGGCCAACAGGTCGAGCACGCTGTCGGCCATTTCCGTGTCGAGGTTGCCGGTGGGCTCGTCGGCAAGCAGGAAACGCGGTTCGCCGGCTAGCGCCCGCGCGATCGCTACGCGCTGCTGCTGGCCACCGGATAGCTGCGCCGGAAAATGTTTCGGCCGCGACGCGAGCCCGACACGCTCCAGGCAGCTCATGATGCGCCGATCGCGCTCCTTCGCGTCGAAGCCGCGATAACGCAGAGGCACGTCGACGTTGTCGTAAACGTTCAGCTCCGGGATCAGGTTGAAGCTCTGGAAGATAAAACCGATCTTCTCGTTGCGAACGCGAGAGCGCTCCCTGTCACTCAGTGACGAAATGTCGCGGCCGTCCAGCTCGTAGGTGCCGCTCGTCAGGTCTTCGAGCAGCCCGGCGATGTTCAGGAACGTCGTCTTGCCGGAACCCGAAGGCCCTGTGACCGACACGAACTCACCTTCCTCGACGGTCAGTGAAAAGCCACGCAGCGCGTGCGTCTCCACCGTGTCGGTGCGATAGATCTTGGATACGTCTGTCATCTTGAGCATCAGCGGCTCCCTGTGTTGTCCAGTTTTGTCAGTCGGTCAAGAGAACCGTGTCCGCGCCGCGGAACGGGTCCAGGTTGGAAATGACGATCGTGTCGCCGGGCTCGAGGCCCGCAACGATCTCGACGGCGCCGAGGCTGCGGGCGCCGGTCTCGATGCTGCGCCGTTTGGCGACGCGGTTTTCCCCGACGACGTAAGCCAGCCGGCCGCCGCCGCTGTCGAGGAACTGTCCGCGCTGCACCATCAGCACGTCGCTGTGTTCGGCCAGCAGGATGCGCGTTGTCAGGCGCTGGTTCTGGCGCAGCCCGGTCGGCCCTTCGCCGACGAATCGCACGCGGGCAGCGACCTGGTTGTTGACGACTTCCGGCGATACCGACACCAGCTGTCCGTCGTAGCGTTGCGTGCCGGCTGTAATCTCTGCTGCCATGCCGATCGCGAGATCGTCGGCATAGCTCTCGGGAATCATGACGTCGATTTCGTAGCGCGTCAGGTCGACGACGGCCATCACGGGCGTGTCGCGCGACACGGCGGCTTTCTGGTTGACGAGCAGGTCGCCGACGATGCCGTCGACGGGCGACTTGATCGACAGGTCGTACACCTGCCGGCGCAGGTCCTCGACCATCAGTTCCTGCGCATTAACCTCGAATTCGCTGGCGCGCAGTTCGAACGACAGGCGTTCGTCATGCAGCTTGGCGTCGGCCACCGCGTGTGAGTAGGCGAGTTCGGCATTGCGAAGGTCGTCCTGTGCTTTCTCGTAATCGATGATCGGTATCACGCCGCGTTCCTTGGCCTGGTCGGCGCGGCGCTTCTCGCGCCGAGCGGCGATGACGGCGACTTCGGCGAGGTCGGCCGCCTTGCGCTTTTCGAGCGTTTGCTGCCGCGTATCGATGCGCTGCCTTTCGAGTTCGAGCTTGCGCTGCGCGAGTGATGCATCGGCCTGCTGCAGCTGGTTCCTGAGCTCGGGGCTGTCGACCGTCGCAAGTACCTGGCCGGCGATGACGCGTTCTCCGGCCTCGACGTTCAGCGTGATCGATCCTGATGCGCTTGCGTAGAGGGTGGGGCTGACGGCGGCGACGACGCGGCCCTGCACCGAGACATCCCGCACGAGGTCGCCACGCGTAACGGTGGCCGTGCGAATGCGTTCATAGGGCACGCTGACGGTGGCGCTGGCCCAGCGCTTGACCGATGGTGCCGCCAGCACGCCGGCGACGACCACGGCGAGCACGATTGCTCCAATAATCAATCGTTTACGGCGCGGGTCCGGAGGTGCGAGCTGGATGTCCTGCCCGGATGTATCAGCGATCGTCAGAACGAAGTCCCCCTGTCTGGCTGTGCTGCAGCGCGCTCTTAGCGGCGCTACTTAAGGATTAGATGCGCGGGCTGCGAATTTAGTTTGGATCCGCTGGCAATTGCCGGGCCGGAAGCTCTGCGAGGTTCGCCGCGGTAGCGATGTCTACGTATACCGGACGCTTTGGTATGGGTCTAAGCTATGGTCAGCAAAGTTCGGAACACACGTCCCAATGACCACGGCACACCCTTGAGACAATCGTGGTTCCGACCGGGAGACGACGATGGCAAAGACTGCGGCAAGAAAACCGGCAAGGAAAAAGACAAAGGCGACTAAAAGCACTCGAGGCAGGAAGAAATCGGCTTCGCCACGAACGAAGAAAAAGGTAGCGAAGAAGTCGGTCGCGGCGCGCAGGAAAAAGGCGCCCGCACGGAAGAAAACGCCGGCGGCCCGGAAGAAAAAGGCGACGAAAAAGGCCGGCAAGAAAAAAACGGCTAAGCGGACGACACGGAAAAAGTCGACCGGTGTTCAGGCCCGCCTCGAGAAACGCGTCGAGGAACTGACGGCGCAGCTCGATGACCTGCGAAAGTTCGTCAAGAAGGAGCTTGCCCAGGACCTGCGCAATACGCGCAAGTTCGCCGATGCCGAGATGGCGGTGCAGAAGCGCCGCCTGGACCGGGTGCTCGAGAAGGTCAAAGAAGAGAACAAGGAGCTCAAGGCTCGCCTGAAAAGCTTTATCTCGGAGCACGAGGAACTCAAGAGCGTGATCTCGCGTGTCGGCGACACGGCAAAATCGCTCGAGGATCGTGTCCGCAAGCTGATATCTGGCGACAGCTGAACACAGGGACAGTGCGACCCCGGCGCCGTCGTTCCGCTGAGACCGGATACGGCGGCGCTTCGTGAGCATCGCGGACCGTTACGACGCCATCGTATTGCGGCGGCCGGTCGTGACGCTCGCGGTCATCGCAGCACTCGTCCTCGGGTTCGGCTGGTTTGCACAGGA
>JBFIQH010000288.1:0-3066 GCA_041609735.1 Woeseiaceae bacterium
AAGCGCTGGGTCGACGCCGTGATGACGCGCGGCCATACGGGCCAGGATCCGCACACCGGCGAGGATTGCGGTGACATCGCGGTCTTCATCCATGGCTACAACACGTCGCCCGCTGCCGTCGCCCGCCGCCATCGGCAGCTCCAGCGCGACCTGCCGAAAGCCGGATTCGACGGTGCAATTGTCAGTTTCGACTGGCCGAGCGATGACCAGG
This sequence comes from Woeseiaceae bacterium, assembly GCA_041609735.1. Taxonomy (GTDB): domain Bacteria; phylum Pseudomonadota; class Gammaproteobacteria; order Steroidobacterales; family Woeseiaceae; genus UBA1847. The sequence goes on from JBFIQH010000288.1 coordinate 212, forward strand.
CCATCAACTATCTCGAGGACCGGCGCGACGCGAAAATCACGGCACTGAATCTCGTCGACGACTGCCTGTCGCTGCTCGCGGCGACGCAGTTTCGCGGCTGCCATTTCAACGTTCACGTCGTCGCGCATTCGATGGGCGCCTACGTCGTGCGTGAGGCCTTCGACGATGCTGACGACCGGCCGGCTATTGCGGCCAGCAACTGGAACGTGTCGCAGGCCTGTCTTGTCGGCGCCGATATATCGGCGAGCTCGATGTCGGCCGGCGACGCCCGTTCACGCTCGCTGTACCGGCACTGTACACGGCTGACGAACTACCAGAATCCTTACGATTCCGTGCTGAAGCTTTCGGACGTCAAGCGCGCCGGCGTCGCGCCTCGTGCCGGGCGCCGCGGCCTGCCCGACGACACGCCGTCGAAGGCGGTCAATATCGACTGCGGCGATCATTTCCGTGCGACGTACGCCGGATCCGACGACAACGGGCATTCCTGGTATTTCGAGGACGAGGTATTTCTCGCAGACCTGGCAGCGACACTGGCCGGCAACCGCGACCGCAGCGTCATCGCCCGTCGACGGAAAGCGGTCGATGGCAGCCTGCAACTGGCCTGAAATCCGAGCCCTCGCTCAGGTATTATGTGAACTGGAGCATGGACTAGTCCCCGGCAATCGGTGACAGTGTCAGGGAACTCGCCGCAGGTGCCGATGCTGAATTCGCCAAAACAGGACAATCGCAACAAGATCGTCATCCTCAATCCCAAAGGGGGGTGCGGCAAGTCCACGCTGGCGACCAATATTGCGGCCTGCTACGCCCAACGCGGTGCCACGCCGGCGCTGATGGACTACGACCCGCAGGGGTCCAGCATGGCCTGGCTCAATCGGCGCCCCACCCACCTGCCGGCGATACACGGCATTGCCGCATACAAGAAAAACCTTAATGCGACGCGCAGTTGGCAGCTGCGGGTTCCTAACGAGACCCTGAATATCGTCATCGACTCCCCTGCAGGCGTGTCGCATGACGAGTTGCGCGAATTGACGCGTGATTCGTCCAGTATCCTCGTGCCGGTGCTGCCGTCGCTGATGGACATCCACGCGGCTTCACGCTGCATTGCCGACCTGCTGCTGGTCGCCAAGGTCAATCGCAATGAACGTAAACTTGCCGTGGTTGCCAACCGCACCCGCAAACGGACGAAGAGCTTCGCCAAGCTGATGCGTTTCCTCGATTCACTCGGCATCCCGATCATCGCAGTGCTGCGCGACAGCCAGAATTTCGTGCATGCCGCGGAATCCGGTGTCGGCCTGCACGAGATGATGCCGTCGCGAGTGCGGCAGGACGTCGATGAACTCGATCGTATCGTCAACTGGCTCGATGGCTGGCAGGAGCGTCGCAAGCAGTCCATTGAAATTACCGGCATCCGCAAGCAGCTCGGAACGCCGACCGGGACGGTTGCGAAACCTCAGCTCGGTTCCGCCTGAATCTTTGCAAACAATTCCGGATCGACATTACCGCCGCTCAGAACGACGACCGTCGTCTTGCCCATAGCCTCAACTCGACCCGACAGCAGTGCCGCCAGCGCGACGGCACCGCCCGGCTCGACGACCATCTTGAAGTGACGGAACGCATAGCGCATCGCCGCACGCACCGCATCGTCCGATACGGCGACTCCGGCGACACCACCCTTCTGCAGAATGTCAAACGTCAGTTTGCCGGGCGTCGGTGCCTGCAGCGCATCGCAAATAGATCGTCCGGTTGGCGACACGCTGACGCGCGATCCGGCTGCAAGCGACAGCGCCGTGTCGTTGAACGCTTCCGGCTCGACCGTGTGCACGCGAACGCCCGGGCACAACGCGCGTAGCGCGAGCGACGACCCGGACGCAAGGCCGCCGCCACTGCAGCAGATCAGCACCTGGTCGGGTGGCAGGCCCATCGCCAGTGCATCCTCGGCGATTTCGAGTCCGACGGTGCCCTGCCCGGCGATGATATGCGCATGATCGTAGGACGGGACGAGTTCGGCGCCGCGTTCGGCAGCCAGCTTGCGCGCAATCGCCTCGCGATCGCCGGTATAGCGGTCGTAGGTGACGACCTCGCCGCCGAGTTTTTTCGTGTTCTCGAGTTTCGCCGCCGGCGCGTCGGCCGGCATGACGATCGCCGTCCTGATGGCGAGCAGTTGTCCGGCTCTGGCAACACCCTGCGCGTGATTGCCTGACGACCATGCGACAACGCCACGCGCCTTTTGCTCCGGCGACAGCTGGCACATCAGGTTGTAGGCGCCACGAATCTTGAACGAGCCGGTGCGCTGCAGGTTTTCGGGCTTGACGAGTACCCGGCCGCCGAGAGCTTCGCCGAGGTCAACCGCCTCGAACAGCGGCGTGCGCACCGCGACGCCGTCGAGGCGGGCTGCCGCGGCCTCGACGTCGCTGAAGCTCGTCATTCGGGCGTGTTGATCAATCGGTCCGTCTTGGCGGCGCAGATGAAGTCGTTGTCCGTGAGGCCGTTTACCGCGTGGGTCGAGTATCGTACCTCGCAGCTGCCGTAGTTGACGACGAGTTCCGGATGATGACCCTCGACCATCGCGATCCATGCGGCTGCATTGGCGAATCCCATCGTGCGGCCGTAGGCCGGGAATTCGAAGCAGCGCGATATACGGAGCCCATCCTCGCTGATGGACCAGTCCGGGTGCAGGCCCTCGAGCAGTTTTTCCGCCTGTTTTTTCGTCAGTGGATCGACACCACCTTCGCAGGGCTTGCAGTGTCTGTCGCTCAGTGATTCGCTCATAAGCCGATTATAGCGCCACCACCCACAAAAAAAGCCGGCCCTTGCGGGCCGGCGTGCCCGGCAACGCCGGGCCAGGCGGAGAGTTC
>JBFIQH010000289.1:0-3048 GCA_041609735.1 Woeseiaceae bacterium
ATTCCCGCACGCATGGTTCGCGGTTTTAAACTCGAAGGCCGCCAGCGACGCGTTCAGCCGCGGGCTTGGCTCGAGGTCCATGACGGCGACCGCTGGCGTTATTTCAATCCCGTAAACGGGGATGAGGGTCTGGCGGACCAGTATTTCATCTGGTGGCGGGGCAACGAGCCGCTCGTAAGCGTGGAGGGCGGCAGCAACGTGCAGGTCGATTTCGCCATTCAGGAAAACAGACTAGAAACCGTGGCGATCGCCGAAACCCGCGCGGCGAAAGAGAACGCTACCCTGATCGACTTTTCGCCATACAGCCTGCCAATCCAGACGCAAGCGGTGTATAGCATACTTCTTATGATCCCGATCGGTGCATTGGTCATGGTCGTTATGCGTAATTTCGTTGGCATCGATGCGTTTGGGACATTCATGCCGGTGCTGATCGCGTTGGCGTTTCGCGAAACGAAGCTGTTCTGGGGCGTCGTGCTGTTCACGCTGCTGGTCGCGCTTGGTCTCAGCATACGCTTTCTGCTGGAGCGCCTGCGCCTGTTGCTGGTGCCGCGGCTCAGCGCCGTACTCATCGTCGTCGTGATGCTGATGCTGCTGATCAGCCTTTTGTCACATCAGCTCGGCATGGAGACAGGCCTTTCCGTCGCGTTGTTCCCGATGGTCATCATTGCCATGACGATAGAACGGATGTCGGTGGTGTGGGAAGAGCGTGGGCCTGCAGACGCAATGCGTGCGGCTTTCGGCAGCCTCGTCGTGGCCGTTTTCGCCTACATATTCATGGGTCTCGAATGGCTCGAGCATCTCATTTTCACGTTTCCGGAGCTGCTGCTGATCGTGCTCGCCGCCGTCTTGTTGGCAGGACGCTATACTGGTTACCGGCTGCTCGAATTGAAACGCTTTCGGGCCCTGAGCAATCTTTGATGTTCGCCGTCGCACGTCAGCTTCGCAATGCCGGTGTCCTCGGGCTCAACGAGCGCAACGCCGACTACATCATGCGGCTGAATCCGCGGCGGCTGTACCCGCGCGTTGACGATAAGGCGCTGACCAAGGAGCTGGCAATCGCAGCCGGCATGGCCGTGCCGGACCTTTACGGCGTCATAGATAATCAGGGCGAAGTGCGGCACTTCTCGGACATTGTGTCGAGCCATGACAGTTTCGTCATCAAGCCGGCACAGGGCAGCGGCGGCGACGGTATCGTGGTTGTCACTGCGCGCAGTAAGCGCAAGCGCGACTCGTTTCGACTGGCAAGCGGACTTCTGGTCCAGTTGGGCGAAATCGAGCACCATATCTCCAACATTGTTAGCGGTCAGTACAGCCTGAGCGGCAATCCGGACAAAGCGCTGATTGAGTACTGCGTACGCTTCGATCCGATCTTTGCGGACGTCAGCTACCAGGGTGTCCCGGACGTCCGCGTGATCGTGTACCGGGGCTATCCGGCGATGGCAATGGTACGGCTCCCGACCCGCGCCTCCGATGGCAAGGCGAACCTGCATCAGGGTGCCGTCGGTGCCGGCGTCGACATGGCGACGGGCGAAACCCTGCACGGGGTCTTGCAGAACGAGGTCGTCGACGAGCATCCGGATACGGGCGCCCTGATTGCCGGCGTCGTCATTCCGCAGTGGGAGTTTATCCTGCAGTCGGCGGCGCGCTGCTTCGAGGTTACGGAACTCGGCTATCTCGGCGTCGATATGGTCATCGATCGCGACCGCGGGCCGATGATCCTCGAAATGAACGCACGCCCCGGACTCAACATCCAGATCGCCAACCGGACCGGCATAGCGCATCGGATTCGACGCATCGACGAGATCTACGATGCTGCCGCGGATCCGCTCTCGCGGGCCCAATTCGCGCGTCGTGAATTCGCCCCCGACCTGCAGACGTCGCTGCCGTTCAGCGACTGAGCCGCGACTCGCCTCACCGGGCCGCCGATTCCAGGCGATCAATCAGCCACAGGTCCATGCGCTGCTCGAGCATGTCGAGCGGCAGCGCGCCACCCGCGAGGATCGCGTCGTGAAATTCGCGAATGTCGAATTCTTCGCCGAGCGTCTGGCGTGCATTGTCTCTGAGCGCCTGAATTTTCATTTGCCCGATTTTGTAAGCCAGCGCCTGACCCGGATTTCCAATGTAACGATCGATCTCATTGACGATATCGTGCTCGGTTTTAGCCGCGTTGTCCTTGAAAAAATCGATCGCCTGCTGCCGCGTCCAGCCTTTGTAATGGATTCCGGTATCCACCACGAGGCGAATCGCGCGCCACATCTCGTAGGTCAGCTGACCGAAGCGCGAGTACGGATCCGTATACAAGCCCAGATCATAGCCCAGGCTCTCGCTGTACAGTCCCCAGCCCTCGACGAAGGCCGTAAATCCGAGGTAACGGCGAAAATTCGGCAAATCGGCAAGTTCCTGCTGTAACGCGATTTGCAGATGATGACCAGGCATCGCCTCGTGCACGGTTAATACCTCGATCTCGTACTTGGGACGGACCTCGGGCCGGTACAGGTTGACCCAGAATATGCCGGCGCGACTGCCATCGGCTGCCGGCCGGGTGTAGTACGCGGTCGTCGTATCCGGGGCAATTTCGGCAGGAATCGGCTTCACGCCGTACGGTACCCGGGGCAGCCTGCCGAACAGGCGCACGAGTTCCGGGTCGATTCGCTTTGCCGTCGCAAGATAGGCGGTGTGCAGGTCATCGGCGTCCGCGAAATAGAAATCCGGATTCGTGCGCAGATGATCGAGAAACTCCCGGAACGTGCCGTCGAAGCCGACTTCGCCGATGACGGTCTGCATTGCATCGCGTATGCGCCTGACTTCGTCGAGCCCGACACGGTGGATTTCGTCCGGCGTCATCGACGTTGTCGTGTAAACGCGAGCGCGCTGTTCGTACCAGGCGGCGCCGTCCGGAAGCGCGGACAATCCGATGCTGGCGCGGCACGACGGTAGATACGTGTCAACGAAATCATCGTGCAGGCGACGGTATGCCGGCAGGACCTGGCGCTCGATCGACTCGATCGCAACCGAACGCAGGCTTTCGCGCTCTGCTTCGGCAATGGC
>JBFIQH010000290.1:0-2976 GCA_041609735.1 Woeseiaceae bacterium
GCAGCCGCGCTGCAACGCCCGGCAGGATACCCAGGCAGTCGACATCGTCTTCTTCCGACCCGTCGGCCAGCAGCTGCATGCCGAGGCAGATGCCGAGCACCGGCTGCGTCAGGCCCCGAACGACGTCGACAAGGCGATGCTTTTGCAAGCGCTCCATGGCATCGCGGGCGGCGCCGACACCGGGCAGCACGACGCGCTCGGCCGCCCGGATTTCGTCGGCATCGCTGGTAAGCCTCGCATTCGTGCCGAGTCTCTGGAAGCCGTACAGCAACGACGCGATGTTGGCGCCGCCGCTGTCGATGATCGCGATACTGCTGCTCATGTCAGCTCAGCACACCCTTCGTCGACGGCAGCTGCTTGTCCTGCTTCTGCAGCGCCGGGCGCAGGGCGCGGCCGACACCCTTGAAGCAGGCTTCGACCATGTGATGGGCGTTGTCGCCCGTAACGGCGATATGGATCGCGGCGCCAAGGGAATCCGCGAGCGTTGCGAAGAAGTGCCGGACCATCTCGATGGAAAGGCCGCCGACCTGGTCGCGGCTGAATTCGCCGTCAAAGACGAACGCGCCGCGCCCGGAAAGGTCGATCGATACCTGCGCCTCGCTTTCATCCATCGGTAACAGGAAACCGTAGCGCCCGATGCCGCGCTTGTCGCCGAGCGCCTCGCGCAGCGCGGTGCCGAGGCAGATGGCCGTATCTTCGACCGTGTGGTGTTCGTCGATGTGCAGGTCGCCCTCGCAGCGGAGCTGCAGGCGGAAGCCGCCGTGTTTCGCGATCTGCTCGAGCATGTGGTCGAAAAATCCTATGCCTGTTGCCACCTCGGCCGGTCCCTCAGAGTCGAGGCCGACCGTCACGCTGATGCGAGTTTCGCGGGTGTTTCTCGTATGCGTCGCGCAGCGCCCGCTGTGGCACAGGCGCTCGGCGATGCCGGCCCAGCTATGTTCGTAGCCTCCGGCTTCGTCGATCAGGAAGCCCGGGACGCCCAGGTTGTCGGCAAGCTCGAGGTCTGTCGGACGGTCGCCGATGACGGCCGAACGGTCCAGGTCGATCGCATGGCCGGCCAGAAAGCGCGTCAACAAGCCGGTCCTCGGCTTGCGGCAATTGCAGTTGTCGGCGTCAACATGCGGGCAGATGAAAATCCCGTCGAACTCGATGCCCTGTGATTGCAGCAGGTCGAGCATGAAGGCCTGGCAGGCGTCGAATGCCTGCTGCGGGAATGCGTCGGTACCCAGGCCGTCCTGGTTGCTGACGATGACGAAGCGGTAGCCCTCGTCGCGCAGCCTGAGCAACGCCGGGATGACCCCCGGGACAAGTGCGATCTTGTCGAGCGCATCAACCTGCTCGTCCCCGGGTTCGCGGATCAGCGTGCCGTCGCGATCGATAAACAGCAGCCGCTCAGTCATGCTGCTTCCTGAACGCCTGCAACATGCGCAGCAAGCTGTCGTTCTCGTCGTTGCTGCCGATCGTGATGCGGACACAATCGTCGAGAGGAGGGCCGAAATAGCGCAGCAGCAGGCGGTTGTTCTGCGTGTAGTCCATCAGCGACTTCGCATCTCTCACCTGGACGAGAATAAAATTGGCGTCGCTGTTCCACTGGCGTTCGACGAAAGGCAGTGCCATGAGCGTTTCACCGACACGCTTCCGCTCGTCGACCAGATCCCGAATATGGCGTGTTGCTTCGTCCAGCCATTTCCCGGCCATGGCTCGCTCGACGCACTCGACCACGGGCGTAGCAACCGCGTACGGCGCCTGCACCGCGTCGAGCATGTCGATGACGTCGCGCGGCCCGATGACCGCACCACAGCGCGCGCCGGCGAAAGCCAGTGCTTTCGACAGCGTGCGCAGCACTACGAGATTGTCGAATTCCGCGAGCAGGTCGACCGTCGATGGCCGGCTCGAGAACTCGATATAGGCTTCGTCGACAACCACTGCAGCAAGGCCGCCGAGTCGTTCGAGTATCGTCCGGATCGTATCCCGGTCGATCGATGTACCGGTCGGGTTATTGGGCGAACACAGGAATACGAGCCGCGTGTCGTCGTCGCACTGCGCCACGACATCATCGGCCCGCACGCTGAATCCGTCGTCGCGGTCGGTCAGCGCCTCTCGAACGCCTGCGCCCTGGATCGCCGCGTAGTGCCGGTACATCGAAAACGTTGGCGCCGTTGTCACGACAGTGTCGCGGCCGTCCCTGCAGAACGCGCGGATCAGCAGGTCGATTGCCTCGCTGGTCCCGCGCGTCACGAGCAGCTGTTCGCTGTGGCAGCCGAATCGATTCGCCAGTGCTTGGCGCAGACGGGCAGGGCGGATTTCCGGATAACGATTCAGAGGCCGGCGACACGTGTCGGCGCCGCTGGTCCAGGGCGATTCGTTCGCATTCAGCCGAACCGTGTCCTCCACCTGTATTGCTGCCTGGTACGGCGCAAGGCGCCGGATTTCGGGTCGCGCGCGGTCGGCGATGCTCATTGCGAGGACTCCAGGCGAATCGTGACCGCTCGCGCATGTGCATCGAGGCCCTCGAGCCCGGCCAGCGTCGTCACCGTCGGCGCCAGGGCCTCGAGACCGCTGCGGCTTAGCTGCTGCACGGTCATGCGCCGCTGAAACTGGTCGACGCCGAGGCCGCTGTAGCTGCGTGCATAGCCGTAAGTCGGCAGCACGTGATTCGTGCCGCTGCAATAGTCGCCGACCGCTTCCGGCGTCCACGGGCCGATAAACACCGAGCCGGCGTTGCGGACATCGCTCAGCCGTTCGCGTGCGCCGGCGCACTGCAGAATCAGGTGTTCGGGCGCGTAACGATTGCTGAGATCGATCGCTGCAGCGACATTGGCGACAACGACAATGCGCGAGTGCTGTATCGCTTTAGCCGCGATGTTGCGGCGTTCGAGCCGTGCGAGCTGGCTCTCGACTTCCCGCTGGACCGCCACCGCAAGGTCGTTACTGTCGGTCAGTAACAATACCTGCGAATCCGGGCCGTGTTCGGCC
>JBFIQH010000291.1:0-2945 GCA_041609735.1 Woeseiaceae bacterium
CGATCGATTGCAGCGCGCCGACAATGGGAGATTTCCACTATGAACAAGAAAAGCATGCTGCTGGCAGCCGCTTGCCTGGTCGCGGCCTCCTGCGTACAGCAGGGTCCCGGCCGTGATCAAAGCTGCAGGGTCATCGACATCCCGGTGGGCTGTGACAATGGCAACTCCAGTGCCCCGCAGATTACGATCAACAGGCAAGGCGTGGTTGTCACCCCTCCAAACGCATGCGCCTTCAAAGGCGCGACAGCGACATTCTCGCTGAAACCGGTCGCCATGAACGAGCCGACCAACGCTATCATCATTCCAAAGTACGGGGCACCTTCCTGGCTGGTCGGCACTAATTACCCGGACAAGGACAAGATACTTATCACGATTCCGGCGTCGGCCGCCGAAGGTAACTACGACTACAGCGTGGTCTACAGTGACGGCTTTTGTATCGACCCACGCATCGTAGTTACGGATGGTCCGCATTAACACGGCCGGGCCCTCTGGCCCGGCCATCTCCGTTTAAATATCGAACGTCTTCGCGAATTCGATCGAGCCGCCGGCCTGCAGGATCGGCCCGAACACAATTTACACGCGGCTGCAGCGCATAGCCGACATGACCGGCTTCGACGGCCAGCGCTATCACGCTTTGACGGAGCTGCTGCTGATGGCGGACTGTCGTCAGCTCCAGTGAACTAGCCGGTCATGCGGAAGATTTCGCCCTCGTCCATCGAGCGCTCGCGATGCAGCAGTATCCACTCGGCGTGTTCCTCGAGCGCTGCGTCGCCGAGGACCCGCAGCACCTGGCGCCGCTCTTCATCACTCTGCGCCTGGTTGATGCGGTTGCGCGCGCGGCTGAATGCCCGGTACATGAATTGATATTGTTTCATTAGTTCATTGTCCGCCATTGCAAAGCCGTACGATTGGCGAATGCCGACGGCGAGCAGCAGTATGCCCATCAGTACGACGATCGGGTCACGCATCGGCTCCGCCGCCTCCTCGCTGGCAAAAACGAACAACGCGATCGCAATGAAGCTGAGCCACATCACGACGGCAGCGAAACGATCGGTCTTGCGCTTACGCTCGGACTTTTCGCTCGCTTTGCGCGCGTAGTATCCGAGCTGGCCCGACTGGCTATCGCCGATCCATTCCCGGATCGAAAACTCCAGCCCTGACGTGGTCACATGCGGCGCGGCATTGCACTCCATGCCGGCAACGCGCATGACATTGCGGATCCAGCCGAGGTCCGGATCCTGCGCCTGCAGAAAATTATCGTGCGTGTACTTGGTACCGCTCTTGCTCGATACGCCGGCGACTGCCCAGTAGAACTGGATGCGCAGCCCCTCCGCGAGGGCTCGGTAGTCCAGAAACCGGCGATGCCAGCCGTTCTTCGCGCTTATCTTGTGCAATACGACAGCGACGAGAAAAAACAGCACGAACGCCACGATGAATACCCGCTTCGGTACGATGTCCGAGTAGGCGATGTACATCAGGCCCATCAGCAGCGCCAGCAGGTGGGTTGCCTCCAGCGTGAACAGGACGCGCTTTTGGTAGTAGATCGCCAGCCAGTCCGCGATTCTGAATACCTTGTCGATGTCCGGGATGCCGGGCGGCATGTCCGCCCGCGCCGCCTTATCCAGCAACGGCCAGGCTTCCTCGCGTATGCGCTCTTCGTGCTTTCTCGCGTCGATGCTGAACTCGTTCGTATGCTCGAACACGCGTCGGTGGCGCACGGGCAGTTCGTGGGTTCGCGGCATTTCCGTATCCGTCGTAAACCACATCGCCTGCTGCGGCCGCAGGCCTTCCGCCGGCGCGCCGTCAGGTTGGTCTCGCGAGCAGACAATATGGTAGACGAGATCGCTTTCGTCCTCGGCCAGGGCCAGGCGGCTGACCGAGTCCTTCGCGGTAAATCCGGGCATGACGTCGTGGTGATGAAACCGCACGACCTCGCCGGTGCCGCCGAGCTTGTTCGTGTATTTGCCGTCCCATAATGCCAGCAAGATGTGACAGTGCGCGCACAGGAACACGCCGAGCTGCGCGTATTGGCGTGCGCGAGTATCGCTGTCGGCGGCAACGGACTCCGGCGTTGCGCCGGGAAGTACGGGCAGCTCCAGCGTTTCGGTCGCGCTGGCGGACAGAACCTCGAAACGTGCCCGTGCTTCTGGCGTCGTAAAGTCCTGCAGATAGAGCTGACGCGGCATCGGCAGCACGGCGATCAGCGGCAGGTTCATCGCCAACGCTTCCTCGGCCACCAGCTGATCTGCGCCTTCGGCAATCCCCGACAGCACCGACACACCACGATCCGGATATTGATTGACCAGCTCGTGCAGAAACTTCCGCAGTCGCGAGCGTATCTCGGGCAGCTCGCTGGCAACGAGGTTGCGGTGGCCGGTGACGGCGACCACCAGCGGCACGCCGTAGCCGGACTGCCCGGCGATGATCGTCTTGTCGTGTAGCCGCTCAGCGCTCATCCGGGGTCCCGACATCCAGCCTCAAACAAACGGCCCCTTGCGGGGCCGTTGTCGACAGGATTTCCACCTACGGCTGCGGTTCGACGAATCCGTCCGCCGGTATGGATGGCGTGAACCGATCCTGACGGATGTGACGAATCACCTTCAGGCGGGACTTCAATTCGCCGATGCGGTTGGCCGGATCGAGCGGCGGCGGCGGCGCCACCACACTGTTCAAGGCGGTCTCCAGCCCGTTGAGCTGGCTGACGAACGCCGTGCAGTTCTGCGCGCCGGCACTCTGCTTCGGTTTTTGCGTCGCGTCCCAGCACTTGTCGAGCTTGTCTTTCGCGTTGAACCAGTTGGCGACGAGCGTCGAACAATCGCCAATCGGCGGGCTGCCCGCGCCGTCCGCATCCGCGCACGCGAGCTGGTCGAGCGCGAGTTTCCAATCGTCGAACAGGCTCAGCAACAGCTTCGCGAAGACGGCGTCGTCAATCACCTCGGGCCCGC
>JBFIQH010000292.1:0-2937 GCA_041609735.1 Woeseiaceae bacterium
CCCCGAATCACCGACACAACGTCCGGATGAGCGAATCTCTTGGCTGGGGATGGACAAGGACGCAGGCGCGACGGCTGTCCGTCGACCGTCGCGGGTGGCTGAGTCGGATCTGGGTGCGGTGGTATCGGTCGGGGTCGGCGGAGTGCGTGACAGGGGGTTGCGATCGAGTGGGGTTCCGAGTGAGCAGGCCCCCTGCCTGTGCTGCTCCCCCTTGTGCCATACCCAACCTCCGACGGATGAATTCTCCGGGCATTTGACAAAATGCTATGCCAGTCCTGTCAACCGTCGCCCTAGACCCCCGTTATTGGAAGTGAAAGCTTCAGAAATCACGCCTCCGGGACGGAGGCACAAAGGAGACAGGACATGGACAGCAAGTTTGCAGTATTGGCGGCCTTCGGGTTGCTGGCGTTCCAGGGCACGGCACTGGCGGATCCCGGCGACCGCGTCGAGAACCGTTTCGACGAGCGCGGCGATCGCATCGAGGAGCGTCTCGACGAGCGCGGCGACCGTATCAATGATCGTCTCGACGAACGCGGCGATCGTATTAACGATCGTCTCGACGCACGCGGTGACCGCATCAATGATCGCCTGGACCGGCAGTCCGACCGTGCTGATGCGGCAGGCCGCGACCGCCTGGCGGATCGTCTCGACCGTGCCGGCGATCGTGCCGATCGCCGCCTCGACAATAAGGGTGACCGGATCGACGAACGACTCGACCGTCGCGGCGATGCCATCGATCGCCGCCTCGACAAGCGTGGCGATCGCGCCGACGCCCGCAACGATCGGCGTGGTGCGCGTGCGGATCGCGTCATCGATCGGCGCGGCAACAGGGGCAATTGATCGCATCGTTCGACGCCAACCGGCCTGGCCGCAGGCCGTGAGCATGACAAAGCCGGCGCATCGCGCCGGCTTTTGTCGTTGAGTGCGAACTCAGTCGGTCGAGTCTTCTCCCGATGCAACCTCGACGACGCGCGATTCGCCGCGCTTGCGCGGATCCGACGCCGCACGCCAGGAGCCGTCGCTGCGATTAATGGTCTGCACGTCGCCATAATCGTAGGGATGCGGGATCGTCCGGTAGCCGAGCTCGGACAGCTGCGAGATGGTCTCGTCAGGTAACGGCACCGTAGGGCTGTAGGTAATGATATCCGCCTGCGGCAACTGGTGATGAAAACGCGACGCGCCGGCGGACTGCAGCGGTGTCATGCCGAAGTCGTAGTTGTTGACGATCATCTGAAACACGGTTGTGAAGATTGTCGTGCCGCCGGGCGTGCCGACGACGTAGTCGACCTCGCCGTCCTCGAGGATGATGGTTGGCGACATCGAAGACAGCATGCGCTTGCCCGGCTGGATTTCATTGGCAATATTGCCAATGGCGCCGTACGCATTCGGCACGCCGGGCTTGACGCTGAAATCGTCCATTTCGTCGTTCAACAGGAAGCCGGCGCCTTCGACGACGACGCCGCTGCCGAACGACAGGTTCAGCGTTGTCGTCGTTGACACCGCGTTGCCGTCGCCGTCGACGATCGAGTAGTGCGTCGTGTCCATCGATTCGAGACCCGGCCGCGCTTCATCGATCGTCGAAATCCGGTCGGGCCTGATCTCGGCTGCTCGGCGCCGCAGGTACTCGTCGCTCAACAAACGGTCCAGCGGCACGTCGTAATAGTCCGGGTCGCCGAGATACTCGGCGCGATCGGCAAACACGCGCTTTAGCATTTCGGCGAAGAGGTGCACGTACAGCGCGGAATTGTGCGACACATCGTCAAACTCATGCGCGAGCAGGTCCTTCATTTTGAGTAGCTGGATGACCGCGAAGCCGCCGGAACTCGGCGGCGGCGCCGCGAGAACCTCGAGGTCGCGCCAGTTCGCGCGCAGCGGTTCGCGCCAGATCGCGCGGTAGCGTTCCAGGTCTTCGTGTGTGATCAGCCCGTTATTGCGCACCATGTCATCGACGATCAGGTCCGCGGTGCGACCCTTGTAGAAGCCGTCGACGCCGTCGTCGGCGATGCGCTGCAGCGTCTCGGCGAGTTCCGGTTGTCGAAAAACGGCACCCGCCTGAACGTCACCGAAATAGTCCTCGAAGTTCGTCTTGCCTCGATAGGCACGCAGCTTGCCCTTGATGTTGTCCGCGAGCTCGGGATGTACGACGAAGCCGTCGCGCGCGAGCCGCACAGCCGGCATGACGACGTCGCGCCACGGCAGCGTGCCGAAACGCCGGTGCGCTTCCCACAGCCCGGCCACCGACCCGGGCACTCCCACGGAGAGGTGGCCTACGGTGCTTGCGCCGCGGATGACGTTGCCGTCTTCATCGAGATACATGTCGCGATGGGCCGCGAGCGGTGCGGTCTCGCGATAGTCGAGGAAGTAGGGTTCGCCGTCGAGATAGAACAGCATGAAGCCGCCACCGCCGATGTTGCCGGCCTCCGGCAGCGTCACGGTCAGCACGAACCCGGCCGCAACCGCGGCGTCGACGGCGTTACCGCCGGCGAGCAAGATCTCGGCAGAGACGCGAGCGCTTTCCGAGTCCGGCATTGCAACCGCGGCCTGATTTGAAACTTCGGCCGAGACCTGCGGCGCGATGTCGGAATCCGGCGCGTTGCAGCCGGCTATCAAGACCACGGCAAGCAGCGAATACCGGGCTTTCAATTTATTCGGCATGATGTCTTCTCGAGGTCAGGCAGCGGCGTCGTGGTATCGTCGCATGGATGCGACGCTACTGGCTACCCGGGAACGGACGTCCGCAACGGCCTGTTCCTTGACCGGGCCATAACCGCGAATGTCCATATACGTCGAGACGATCTCAACCGCATCGGCAAGATTTTGCGCATCGAGTTTCGCGAGCACCTGGTCGAGCGTTGCCTCGAACTCGCGCGGTAACGCTCGCTCCATACGACGTTCCGACGTCATACCAAAGATATCGAACGGCGTGCCGCGCAACCG
>JBFIQH010000293.1:0-2882 GCA_041609735.1 Woeseiaceae bacterium
AGCACGGCGATAAACCCGATCAGCTTGTGCGGCGTCACGTAGCGCCACAGGCGACCGTAGACTTCGCGCACGTTCGCGTCAGGATTATCGGTCACCGGATCGGGGTTGACGGGCGCCACTACTCGCTCGCCGGATCGTTGACGGTCGCGATATTGATCTGTGTGAAACCGAGTCTGCCGGCGACGTCCATAGCCGTGACGACGAACTGGTGCTTCGCATCTGCATCCGCGCTGATCGTCAGCGGCAGGCTGTTGTCGCCACCGGATATCTTGCGCAACGCGTTGCGAATCGTCTCCGGGCGGTTGTTGATCAGCTCGCGACCATTGATGAGAAACGTGCCGCTTTCGGTAATCATGATGTCGATCTGCTCCGGCGGCTCCTCGATCACGGTCGCACTGTCGGACTCGGGCAGCCGGATCGATATCTGCGACTGCTTGACGAAGCTGGTCGAAACCATGAAAAAGATCAGCAACAGCAGCACGACGTCGATCAGTGACGTCAGGTTGACCTCGGGCTGGGTGCGTGGCCGCACGCTGAGTTTCATCAGGCAGCCTTGCCCCGACGGCGGTGCAGTGCTTCGACGAGCTTGATCGCTTCCTTTTCCATGTCGACAACGAGCGTGTCGACGCGATTGCGATAGTAGCGATAACCGATCAGTGCCGGTATCGCGACGGTCAGACCCGCTGCGGTCGTTATCAATGCTTCGGCGATACCGCCTGCCAGCACGGTCGGATTGCCGACGCCGTGCGTCGTTATTGCCGTGAACACTTTGACCATGCCGATGACCGTGCCGAGTAGGCCGAGGAGCGGTGAAATTGCGGCAACCGTGCCGAGCGTTTCAAGGTAACGTTCCAGCTCATGCACGACATGGCGACCGGTGTCCTCGATGCTGTCCTTCATAACCGAGCGTTCCTGGTCACGGTTGATCAGCCCGGCAGCCAGTATTTGTCCGAGTGGCGAACCCTGGTGCAGGCTCTGTATCTGCTTCTGATCGAGCTGGTCTTTCTTGACCCAGCCCCATACACGAGCGGTCAGATCGGCCGGTATCACGCGTTTTTGCTGCAGTGTCCAGAAGCGCTCGAGAATGATGCCCATCGCGAGAATGGCACACAGAATGATCGGCGCCATAAGCCAACCGCCGGACTTGACTATTTCGACCATGAAACCTGACTCGGGGAAAAACCGGAATATACAAGAACCCGTCTCAAAATTCCGCGTCACGACCGCCGTCGTGCCAGATCCGCCGGGTATTCGGACGATGCCGCGTGACCTCGCCAGCGGATTCCTCGACACACTGGCGAACGCGGATTGCACCGCTCGTGGCCGTATTCAGCACGATGCTGCCGCTGGCGCGCCAGCGCGCGACGACGTCCGGCTTCGGGAAGCCCCACTGATTGCCGTGCGCTGCCGAAACGATGGCGTACGTCGGCGACAGCGAACGCACGAATGCTGTGATTGACGACGTGCGGCTACCGTGATGCGGAACGGTGGCGACATCGACCGTTGGCATCACCCTGCGGCGTACCAGTTCCGCCTCGACCGGCGATTCGATATCGCCGGTCAGCAGAATCGACTGGTGGCCGGTTTCGATCAGCACTACGCACGAGGCGTCATTGCCACTATAGATATGCCCACGCCGCGGATGCAGGATCGTGAAGCGGGTTGCGCCCCAGTACCAGGCCATGCCGTCATGGCAACGGCGCGCCAGATCGACGGCGAGCGGTTCGCCACTGAGCAGGTCGTCAACCTGCAGCGCGTTGTCGATATCGGCAACGCCGCCGGCATGATCGAGGTCCGCATGCGATACGACCAGCCGATCGATTCGATCGATACCGGCGTTCGCCAGGAACGGCAGCACGACGTGCGTCGCAGCGCTTGCGCCATTGCGAAACACCGGGCCGGAGTCATAGAGCAGCGTGTGCCTGCCGGTCGTTGCAACGACAGCGAGTCCCTGCCCGACATCGAGCACGGTTACGTCGACACACCCTCGAGGCGGACCTGCCGGTTGCCAGAGCATCAACGCCAGCACGCCCGTCCATGCCGCATGGCGAAGCGGCCAGCCGGGCGGCAGCAGAACGTACAGCGGGAGCAAGGCGATGCATAGCCAAGCGAGGCCGGTCACAGCGGGAATCGTTCGCGCGCTGCCGGGTTGCGATGCGACAACGCGTATCAGTGACTCGATCAGCCCGACCGTCCATGCGGCTATCGCCACCAACGCTTCGCCGACAGGCTCCAGGGGCCCCGCGAACAGCAGGCTGGTCAGTGACAACGGCACGGTCAGCGTGCTGAATAACGGGACTGCAACGATATTGACGAACGGCGCCGACAACGACACCCGGTCGAAGATCAAAGCAGTCAGCGGCATCAGTCCGATGAACAGCAACACCTGTATCACTACCAGGCTGCGCAGCGCGACAATCGGCCGCAGCCACGTCGCTGACGCGGGGAACAACGTACGCCGCGAGAACCAGAACAATACGGCAACTGCCGCGAACGAGAGCCAGAATCCGGGTGCCATCGTCGTCAGCGGATCGACGAGCAGTATCACGGCGGCCGCGACTGCAAGGATTCGCGATCCGTCGCTATCTCGTGGCAGCAGCAGCGCGATGCCGGCGATCGCCAGCATCAGGACGGCTCGCTGTGCCGGTACTGCGAAGCCACTGACAGCGGCATACAGAACTGCAACCAGCATCGACAGCATCAGCGCCGCGCGTCGCTGCTTGCCGACGACGCCGGTAAGGCCGAGAAAAAAACGGGCGGCGTAAAATGCGCTCAACGCTGCGAGGCCGATATGCAAACCGGAAATCGCCATCAGGTGACTGGTTCCGGTTCGGGCATAGCGGTCCCACTGTTCATCGGATAGCCGGTGTCGGGCGCCGACG
>JBFIQH010000294.1:0-2867 GCA_041609735.1 Woeseiaceae bacterium
CAATACCTGGCCTGCCTACGGGATCATCACCGAAGCGCTGGGCAAGGAGATGTGGCCGGACGAGACCGGTTCGTATGTGGGCAAGACGATGTACGTAAACGATACGGATCCGGTAAACATCGTCGGCGTCATCGAAAAGCTGCAGGCACCGTGGCCAACCTGGACCGGCGTGGAGCGAACGATGCTCGTGCCGCAAAAACGGCCATCCGAGTTCGTGCGCTATATCGTTCGCGCCGAGCCGGGTATGCGTGACCGGCTGATGCCGGAGATCGAAGCGCTGCTCGCGGCGTCCAACAAGGATCGCATCATCCGCGACATCACGACGATGGACGAGGTGCGCAAGCTGGCTTATGTCGCCGACGCGGCGCTGATAAAGATTCTGAGTTTTATTGTGCTGCTGCTGACGATCATCACGTCGCTCGGCATTGTCGGCCTTGCGAGCTTCAACGTCAGCCGTCGCACGCGGCAAATCGGCATCCGTCGCGCACTGGGCGCCACGAAGCCAGCCATCATGCGTTACTTCCTGATCGAGAACAGCATCGTCAGCGCGATCGGGCTCGCTGTCGGCAGCGCGCTCGCAATCGGCCTGAACATCGTGATGGTCGAGGCGTTCGCGCTGCAGCCGCTCGCCTGGTACGTGATCCCGGTCGGCGTCGTCGCGCTGTGGGCGGTCGGCCAGCTTGCGGTTGCCGGCCCGGCCCGACGGGCCAGCACCATATCACCGGCGATTGCGACGCGGTCAATCTAGTGCAGTCGAGGCACGTCGGGATCGTTGGCGGTGATACCAATGATCGCGGTCGCCAGCCGAAGGCGTGTACCGGAAGTAGTCGTAGCTGGCGTGATTGCCTGACGTCAAACCGTTGCTTGTGCCGTACAACCCGATATAGACGCCGGTGTAGTTGAAGCCGTCGATCGCTGCGGGTGACAGCTTCACGCCGTCGACTCCTTGCGCCAGTTCGTGCCACTCTGCACCGTCGAGCGAGTAGGAAAAGCTGTAGTCCAGGTAATCCGCAGCGACGCCCAGGTATATCGTGTTGCTTTCGAACTCCTGCTCCGCGATGACGCTGCGCTGCCCTTTCGCCGTGTGATAAAGCGTCAACGTGTGCCCTTCGCCCGCGTCGGAGACCGACAACACATAGGCAGACCGATCATTTTGTATTACGGTGAGCCCCGCCTCCTCGGCTTCACTTTGCGGATCGAACTCCATACGTGTACTGGCTTCGAATTGAAAGTGCCGTTGGCGTATTCCCAAAAAGCTGTACCGCGATCGCTCGTCAATGAAGCCGGGTTGCAGCTGCAGGCGAAGCTTGCCGTCCGTAAGCTTGTAAAACTGCCCGGCCGACGTGCGCCGCGAGTTCCACTCGAGCTTGAGCCGCTCGCTCTCGAAGTCATCGATGAAATCCTGGGATTCATGTTGTTCGCTGCCGGCAAATGGCAGCGGAAACTGCAGCTCGATGCGGCCCGTGTCGGGACTGACCACCGGAAATGTCAGGCGCGTGGCTTTCCATTCATACGGCTCGGTTTCCCAGGTCATCGGGCCGAGGAAGGTCTCGCGACCGAGAATACCGTGCTTGCCGTCGACCAGCCGCCAACCGAGCAGCACGGCATACCAGCGGCCGTCGGCCAGCTCGACAAAGTCGGCATGGCCGACCCCGGTAATCGGATGGTTGTAGCTCAGCTGGCGATGGGTCAGAATCGGATTGCGCGGATTGTTCTGGTAGGGGCCCGTTATTTTTTCGCTGATCGCGACGGACAGCGCATGCTCGTACGCTGTGCCTCCTTCGGAAATCAGCAAGTAGTAATAGTCGTCTTTCTTGTAAATGTGCGGGCCTTCCGCCCACACGCCCTGACAGCAGCCCCGCCACAAGTAGTAACGCTCGCCAATGAGCGACATCGCCTCGATGTCGACCTCCTGCAGCCAGATTTCCATTTCCCCGGGGAACGCCGGATCCGGTGGCGCATGATTGCCGACGTACCAGGCACGGCCGTCGTCATCGAAGTACAGCGAAGGATCGATGCCCGGCGCACCGTCCAGCACCTGCGCAGCAGACCACGGTCCGCGCGGGTCCTCGGCCGTCACAATGAAATTAATCAGTTCTCCGTCGATATTGTTCGTCGTGATGACGTAGAACGTGCCGTCGTGATAACGGATCGTCGACGCATGGATGCCGCTGCCCGAGCTAACTGAGTCGAGATCGACCTGCGACCGGTCGTGCAACGCATAAGCGATCAGCTCCCAGTTCACGAGGTCGCGGCTGTGGTAAACCGGGATGCCCGGGAAGTACTCGAACGTCGACGTCACCAGGTAGAAATCGTCGCCAACCCTGGCGATCGATGGGTCCGGCGAGAATCCCGAAATTACCGGGTTACTAAACGAATTTTGTGCAGCTTCGTGGTCGGCGGCGGCGCTACAGCCCGCCAGCAGCGCTGCAAACGCAACGCATACCCTCGGGAACATTTGTTTAGTTGCCGGCACCGAAGCTGGTGTTTATTTCTCGTTGTTGCATTGTGGTGCCATCCGGGACTGTTTTTGTCAGGATTGCCGGGCGCGATTGTGTTTCTCGCTTCGCAGAGCCTCCTCCCACACCGCATCCAGCAGCGCCTGCGTACGTTCCGTCGCCGTCATCCACTGCTCGCGCAGTGACGGATCGGCCGCGGCGGCGGCCATGTCCTCGAACATCAGTGCGGCACCCGGCTTGTCGGACGGAATGTTGGTCTCCTCTGAGGTGCCGCTCCAGCCACCGGTGCGATACAGGAAATCGGCGGACCCGTCACGATTCTGGCCCAGAAAGTCGTCGATGTTGATGACGCCCTTCGTCCCGGTGATCCGCAAATCCATGACGACAGCGCCGGAATCGAAGCCGCAG
>JBFIQH010000295.1:0-2777 GCA_041609735.1 Woeseiaceae bacterium
AATCATGATGCCGGCCGCCACCGCACTCCCGATGACGCCGGCCACGTTCGGTCCCATCGCGTGCATCAGCAGGATGTTGTGCGGGTTCGCTTCGAGGCCGACGCGGTTGGCGACACGCGCTGCCATTGGCACGGCAGACACGCCGGCGGCGCCGATCAGCGGGTTGATCGGCATCGACGACAGCTTGTTCATCAACTTGGCCATCAGTACGCCGCTCGCGGTTCCGATCGCGAATGCGACCATGCCGAGCACGAGAATGAACAGCGTATCCCAGTCGAGGAACTGCTCGGCGCGCAGTTTCGACCCGACGGCGAGGCCGAGGAAAATCGTCACGGTATTGATCAGCGCATTCTGGGTCGTATCCGACAGTCGGTTGACGACACCGCATTCGCGCATCAGGTTGCCGAACGCGAGCATGCCGATCAGCGGCGCGGCCGACGGCAGCAGCAAGGCAACCAGTAGCAGCAGCATGATCGGGAACAGGATCTTCTCGACCTGCGACACCTCGCGCAGCTGCACCATCTCGATCCGTCGCTCTTCCTTCGTCGTCAGCAGCTTCATGATCGGCGGCTGGATCATCGGCACCAGCGCCATATAGGAATACGCCGCGACGGCGATAGCGCCGAGCAGGTTCGGCGCAAGCTGGCCGGCAACGTAAATCGCCGTCGGCCCGTCGGCGCCACCGATGATGCCGATCGCTGCGGCTTCCTTCAGTGAGAAGTCCGTCCAGCCGAGCGACGTCATGCCGAGCGCGCCGAGCAGCGTCGCGAAGATGCCGAACTGCGCGGCCGCTCCAAGGAACAGCGTGCGGGGATTGGCGAGCAGCGGCCCGAAGTCAGTCAGCGCCCCGACGCCCATGAAAATGATCAGCGGGAATGCGCCCGTCTCGATACCGACGACGTAGAACAGGTGCAGCAGGCCGTCTCCGGTCGCAATGTCGACGCCGGGAATGTTCGCGAGCAGTCCGCCGAAGCCGATCGTTACCAGCAGCAGCGGCTCGAATTTCCTGACGATGCCGAGATAAAGAAGCAGCAGGCCGATGCCAAGCATGACGACCTGGCCGGGCTGAATCTGGTACAGGCCCGATCCGCGCCAGATCTCGGCAACGAGGTCCACGAGTCAGCCTATCTCGAGCAGCGCGTCGCCGACCTTGACGGCATCGCCCTCGGCCACGTTAACCGCGGTAACCTTGCCGGCAACCGGTGCGCTGATCGCCGTCTCCATCTTCATGGCCTCGATGACCAGCAGCGCGTCGCCCTCGTCGACCGAATCGCCGACCGAGACGTTGACCTTGAATACATTGCCGGCCAGCACCGCTGTTACGGTCCGTCCGCCGCCACTCGACCCCGTAGCCGCCGGCGCGGCCGATGATCCGGTCGGCGATGCAATACTGGCAACGTCGCCGCTCTCCGCCACTTCGACTTTGAACTTGCGGCCGTTGACCTTGACCGTGTACGTGGCCGGGCCGGCCGCCGTCTTTTTGGCCGACGGCGCCGCCACGGGTTGCCTGCGGTCGGTTGGTGGCGGCTCGAAGGCGTCCGGATTATCTCGGTTTTGGAGGAATTTCAGGCCGATTTGCGGAAACAGAGAATAGGTCAGGACGTCGTCGACGATGTCGTCGGCAAGCCGGATGTTTTTTTGTTTCGCGATGCGCTTCAATTCGCTGGTTTGCTTCTCGAGCTCCGGCTCCAGCAACTCCGCGGGACGACAGGTAATCGGTTCCGACCCTTCGAGGACTCGATCCTGTAATTCCTTGTCGACCGGTGCCGGTGTCGCGCCGTATTCGCCTTTCAGGATACCGGCGGTTTCCTTCGTGATTGACTTGTAGCGTTCGCCGGACAGGACGTTGATCACCGCCTGCGTGCCGACGATCTGCGAAGTCGGCGTCACCAGCGGCAACATCCCGAGATCCTTACGTACACGAGGAATTTCTTCCAGCACGTCGTCGAGCTTGTCGCTCGCGTTTTGCTCACGCAGCTGGTTCTCGAGATTCGTCAGCATGCCGCCCGGTACCTGGGCGACGAGGATCCGTGAATCGACGCCCTTCAGGGCACCCTCGAACTGCGCGTATTTCTTGCGCACGCCGCGGAAGTAGGCTGCGATCTCCTCGAGCAGATGCAAATCGAGACCGGTCGCGCGGTCGGTGCCCTCGAGGATCGCGACCAAAGTTTCCGTTGGCGAATGGCCGTAGGTCATGCTCATCGACGAGATCGCGAGATCGATGTTGTCGATGCCGGCCTCCGCCGCTTTCAGGCAGGTTGCGGTAGACATGCCGGTCGTCGCATGGCATTGCATGTGGACCGGTATCTCGAGTTCTTCTTTCAGACGACTGACCAGTTCGAACGCGACATAGGGTTTGAGGAGTCCCGCCATGTCCTTGATGCAGATCGAATGCGCTCCCATGTCCTCGATGCGCTTGCCGAGATCGACCCAGAGATCAACCGTGTGCACAGGGCTGACCGTGTATGAAATCGTGCCCTGCGCGTGCTTGTCGACCGCGATAGTCGCCTTGATTGCCGTTTCGAGGTTTCTGAGGTCATTGAGCGCGTCGAAGATGCGAAACACGTCAACGCCGTTGACGGCACAACGCTCGACAAACTTCCTGACGAGGTCGTCGGCATAGTGCCGGTAGCCGAGAATGTTCTGTCCGCGGAACAGCATTTGCTGGGGCGTATTCGGCATCGCAGCCTTGAGGCGTCGTATACGCTCCCATGGATCCTCCCCTAGATAGCGAATGCAGGCGTCGAACGTCGCGCCGCCCCAGCTTTCCATTGACC
>JBFIQH010000296.1:0-2757 GCA_041609735.1 Woeseiaceae bacterium
CCCGCCGCCGGACACACGTATTGCGATGCAGATCCGCCGGGAGCCCGTGCGCCAGGTCCGCCACGTCATCACGCGTGGCGATACGCTGTCGGAAATTGCGCAGCGCTACAACGTCAGCGCGGCGGCGATTCGCCGGGCCAATAAGATCAACGGCGACAACATCCGCGTCGGCCAGACGCTGTCGATCCCGGTTTACGCCGGAGGCTAAGGGGCCGGACCCGGCAAGACATTACCGTCCCGATTTGAAAGAATGGCAGGCCGAGCGTGCCGTACCAGCTGTCGTCTGATGCCCATTCAAAAGCTACCCAGTCACCTGATCAACCAGATCGCCGCGGGCGAGGTCGTCGAGCGCCCGGCGTCCGTCGTCAAGGAATTGCTCGAGAACAGCCTCGATGCCGGTGCCGGCGAAATTCATATCGACATCGCGGCGGGCGGCCAAAGGCTGGTGCGAATCCGCGACAATGGCGCCGGTATCCCGGCCGACGAAATTCCACTCGCGCTGTCGCGGCACGCGACCAGCAAGATCAACTGCCTCGAGGACCTCGAGGCAGTAGCGTCGCTCGGATTTCGTGGCGAGGCATTGCCGAGTATCGGCTCGGTGTCGAGACTGACGCTGACGTCGCGGACAGCCGACGCGGACTCCGCGTGGCAGATTGAAGTCGACAACGGCAGTTTTAGCGAAGCGCGACCGGCTGCTCACCCGGTCGGAACAACCGTCGAAGTCAACGACCTCTTTTTCAACACACCGGCTCGACGCAAGTTCCTGCGCACCGAACGCACCGAATTTGGCCACATCGAGAAGTGGATTCGGCGTATCGCGTTGTCGCGGCCTGACGTCGCGTTTACGCTGCTGCACAATCGCCGGCCGGTGCTGCAGCTGCCGGCTGCAAAGAATGCCGATGCGAGGCTGGCGCGTGTCGCGAAGATTTGCGGTGACGCGTTTGCGGAACAATCCGTTTACGTCGAGCGCGAAGCGGAGGGCATCGCGATCAACGGCTGGATTGCGTTGCCGACGCTGAACCGCAGCCAGCCGGACATGCAATTCTGGTTCGTCAATGGTCGTGCCATTCAGGACAGGACGCTCGCGCACGCCGCAAAGCATGCATACCGCGACGTGCTGTTTCACGGCCGCTACCCGGCTTACGTGCTGTACCTGTCGATGGACCCGGCGACGGTCGATGCGAATGCGCATCCGGCCAAACTCGAAGTGCGATTTCGTGACGGGCGCCGCGTGCACGGCATCGTTTCGCAGACGCTGGAGCAAGCGTTGCGCGACACACGACCAGGCGGCGTTTCGCCGGCGCCCGTGCCGGCCAGGAAGTCCGCGTTTTTGCAGCAGGATTCGATGCCGCTCAGCCACCGGATGCCGCCGCCGGCAGGCGCGGTCAGGGACACGCTGGCACGCTACGACGCACTGGTGAGAGCAACACAAGGCGAGACCGGCAGTGCCGCGGCGACGGCGGCCGCGGTCCAGCCAGACGAAGCTCCGCCGATGGGTTACGCACTGGCGCAGATCGCCGGCACCTACATTCTCGCGGAGAACGAGGACGGGCTGATTGTCGTCGACATGCACGCGGCGCACGAACGCGTCATCTACGAAAAACTGAAACGTGCATTTGCCAACAATTCGCTCGTCAGGCAGCCGCTGCTGGTGCCGGTATCGGTGTCGGTGTCGGAACACGAGGCTGACCGGCTCGAGGGGATGGGCGACTCGCTCGAGTCAATCGGCCTCGTCGTCGATCGCGCCGCACCGACGACGCTGCTGGTGCGCGAACTGCCGGGTTTACTCCGGGAGGCAGACGCGGAAAGCCTGCTGCGAGACATCCTGTCGGACCTCGAGGAGTCCGGCCAAAGTCATCGTGTCGAGGATACCTGCCACGAGTTGCTGGCAACGATGGCCTGCCACAATTCAGTGCGCGCGAATCGCCAGCTGACCCTCGATGAGATGAACGCGCTGCTTCGTGAAATGGAGGTCACCGAACACGCCGATCAGTGCAATCATGGCCGACCCACATGGATGGCCATTTCGACGGCGGATCTCGACCGGCTGTTCCTGCGCGGACAATGATCGCCGGTTCGTGAGCGAGGTGGTCAACAGCGCCGTTTGCCTGATGGGGCCGACTGCCGCGGGCAAAACCGACACCGCGATCGCGCTCTGCAAACGTTTTCCGTTCGAGATCATCAGCGTCGATTCGACGCTGGTTTATCGCGGCATGGATATCGGCACTGCGAAGCCGGACGCGGCAACGCGGAAACGTGCCCCGCATCGGCTCATCGACATTCGCGATCCGGAGGAGACGTACTCGGCCGGCGACTTCGTGCGCGACGCCTACCGGGAAATGAACGACATACGGGCTGCAGGCCGCATTCCGCTGCTGGTCGGCGGCACGATGATGTACTTTCGTGCACTGATCGCGGGCATCGCGGAACTGCCTGAGGGTAACGCCGAACTACGCGCCGAGATCGATCGCGAGGCCGCGGACCAGGGCTGGCCTGCGCTTCATGCCGCCCTGGCCGAAGTCGATGCACGAGCCGCGGCACGCATCGAGCCGAACGACAGCCAGCGCATCCAGCGGGCGCTGGAAGTTTACCGGTTGAGCGGAAAACCGCTGTCCGACTGGCAGGACGCGCCCAAAATGCCGCTCGGCAGCCAGCCGCGCTACCTGCGGATCGGCCTGCACCCGGGCAACCGCAAGCGGCTGCATGCCCGCATCGAAAAGCGTCTAAACATGATGTTAAACAATGGCTTCATTGAGG
>JBFIQH010000297.1:0-2715 GCA_041609735.1 Woeseiaceae bacterium
CCGAACGGGTAGAGGCGCTCGTAGTGCCTGCCGACCGATTCCGGTATCGCCTTGCGCGACGGACCGTGGAAACCGTCGCACCCGGCAATGAATCTCGCATCGATCCGCCCGGATTTGCCGTTGCGTTCGAACGTCACGTAAGGCGCTTCGGTATCGACGTCGTGCAGGGCGACGTCCGCCGCCTGCCACAGGATATCGAGCCCGCGGCCTGCTGCCGCATCGATCAGGTCGCGGGTGACCTCTGTCTGGCCATACACCATGACGGACCTGCCGGTCAGCTTCTCGACGTCGATGCGAATCAGCCGCCCGCCGTCGGCGAGATTGAAGCCGCCGTGCGGCAGCCCTTCCTCGTTCATGCGCGCATCGATGCCGAGGCGCTTCAGAATATTGGTCGTAGTTTCCTCGAGCACGCCGGCACGAATGCGGCGCTCGACGTGCTCGCGACTCTGGCGCTCGACGATGACGGCGTCGATGCCCGCCTGGCGCAAGAGGTGTCCCAACATCAGTCCCGCCGGCCCCGACCCGACAATGACGACGTCGCTCTTCACGCCGGCGAACCCTGAACGGCGGGTGTTGCCTCGAACTCCTCGGTGTCGATCTCGGTCTGCGTTGGCGCCGGGTAGCGGGGCCCGCTGACGGTATCCGGATTGATCAAGGCGTCGAGGCGATCGACGACGGCGTCAGACAGCTCAACGTCCAGTGCAGCAACGTCGTCGGCCAGGTGCTCGACGGACGTCGTGCCCGGGATCACGTGAATGTTGTCGCCCTTGCCGAGCACCCACGCAAGCGCGAGCTGGGCGGGCGTGCAGCCGGCGTCGTCCGCAATGTCGCGGAAATCCGGCAGCCATTGCCGGTTGGCTGAGAAGTGCGGCTCCTGGAAACGCGGCATGCCGCGGCGGATGTCTTTCTCGGCAAACGCCGACGGGTCGAGATCGGCGCCGGTCAGGAAGCCGCGCGCCAGCGGGGAGAAAGCGACGAACGCGATGCCGAGATCGGCGCAGGTGTCGAGCACAGCAATTTCGACGTTGCGGCTCCACAGCGAATACTCGGACTGTACGGCAGCGATCGGGTGCGCGGCGTGCGCTTTGCGTATCGTGTCCGCCGAGACTTCCGACAGGCCGATGTCCCGGACCTTGCCCTCCTCGACGAGGCGGCTCAGTTCGCCGACGCTGTCCTCGATCGGCACCGGCCGCTTCTTGTCGTAGCGGTGCAGGTAGTAAAGGTCGATGACGTCGGTTTGCAGCCGCTTAAGCGAGTGCTCGATGTCGTCGCGCAGCTTTTCGGGCCGGGCATCGATCGTCCGCACGCCGTTCTCGCCGCGCATGCCGCATTTGCTGACCAGCACGATACCGTCACGGTGCGGCTTCAGGAACGGGCCAATGAGCTCCTCGTTGCGGCCGAAGCCGTACAGCGCCGCGCTGTCGAAATGCCGTATGCCGAGATCCAGTGCTTTTTGCAGTACCGCTTCGCCCTGCTCACGCGACGGCGGCACGCCGTACGCGTGCGACAGCACCATGCAACCGAGGCCCAGCGGCGGCACCGAGAACGATCCGAGTTTCCTGTCGCCGATCGCCATGCGTCAGCCGCCGAACTGCTGCTCGACCTCGTGCAGCACGCGGTAGCAGTCGAGGACCTGCGCCACGGAAGAATTCGGCTCACGGCCTTCTGCGATCGCCGCGAAGAACTCCCGGTCCTGCAGCTCGATGCCATTCATTGAGACGTCGACCTTCGACACGTCGATCGGCTTCTCGTAGCCGTCGACGAGATCGTCGTAGCGCGCGATGTAGGTGCCGTTGTCGCAGATGTAGCGGAAGAACGTGCCGAGCGGCCCGTCGTTGTTGAACGACAGCGATAAAGTGCAGATCGCGCCGCCCGCCGTTTTCATCTGGATCGACATGTCCATCGCGATGCCGAGCTCGGGGTGGTGCGGCCCCTCGATGCCGTTGACCTGCACGATTTTTTCTCCGGCCTGGTACTGGAACAGGTCGACCGTGTGCGCCGCGTGGTGCCACAGCAGGTGATCGGTCCACGACCGCGGCTCGCCGGCGGCGTTGATGTTCTTGCGGCGAAAGAAAAAGGTCTGCACGTCCATCTGCTGGATCTTCAGCTCGCCGGCGACGATCTTGTTGTGTACCCACTGGTGCGACGGGTTGAAGCGCCGCGTATGGCCGCACATCGCGACCAGCCCGGTTTGCTTTTGCTTCGCGACGACGGCCTCGGCATCGGCCAGCGAGTCGGCCAGCGGGATTTCGACCTGCACGTGCTTGCCGGCTTCCAGGCACTGCAGCGCCTGGCTGGCGTGCATTTGCGTTGGCGTACAGAGAATCGCAGCATCGACACCCGGTTGCTCGAGCGCCTCGGCGAGTTCTGTGGTCGCATGCGGGATACCGTATTCCTTCGCGATTTCCCGTGTCGGCTCCAGCCGTCGACCGACGACCGAGACACACTCCACGCCATCGATTTGGCGGATGCCGTCCAGGTGCTTCTTGCCGAATGCCCCCGCGCCTGCCAGTACAACTTTCATGTGTGTCTCCGCTACTTTTTGTTTTCAAGAATGAGGTGGCCGACGGCCGTGTTCGACGCCGGCACGTGGTAGAAGCGATGCCGCTCGTTGACCTTTGCATGGTGCGCGCCGCGCATGATCAGCCACATGATCAGTTCGACGCCCTCGGAGCCCGCTTCGCGCATGTATTCCACGTGCGGCATCTCGGCCAG
>JBFIQH010000298.1:0-2679 GCA_041609735.1 Woeseiaceae bacterium
CGGGGCTGAGCGAGGACCCGGTCCAAATTAGAAAGTAGCTGGATAACGCCGAGTCCAAGAATGATAGACACTGCCACCGCGATGAATTCAAAATGCGTCATGCTGTCTAATTAATAGTTGTCTCGCAGAATTGCGGCACAACGTGCCTATATGGGGAATATACTGACAGTCTGCAAAGGGTCATAAGCAGAACTCGATGATACAGCGAAACCACTCGTTTGAGCGACCAGTTTGCATGGCGCTGCGGACCCGGCCGCTGGCAGAAAACCAACCGTGGTGACTTACCGAAGCTGCTAAAATCGGTGAAAACCAACAACAAGGTGAAATGATGTATCGATTCTTTCTGATATCGATTGTATTCCTGGGACTCGCCGCTTGTTCGGACAACAAAACGGACTCCGGCGAATCGTACGACGTGCTGATACTTAACGGCATGGTGTACGACGGCTCGCTTGCGCCGGGATCGGTCCGCAACATCGGCGTCACGGGTGACCGCATCGTCAGCATCGATGCGACGGCGGATGCATCGGCCGTGACAATCATCGACGCCAGTGGCCTCACGGTGACGCCAGGTTTTATCGACCCGCATACGCACGCGGATGACGACCTGTTCGCACCGCCCGGCAACCAGAATGCGAACTTCCTGACGCAGGGGGTCACTACGGTCTTCATCGGCAACGATGGCAGCGGCATTGAAGACCGCGCGGCGAATGTCGCCAAAATGCGTGAACAGGGCATCGGTACGAATGCCGCGTTTTTCTCCGGCCACGGCGCCGCGCGAAGGGCGGCAATGGGTCTCGAAAACCGCGCCCCGACCGAAGACGAGATGGACGCGATGCGCCGCTTTGTCGCAGCCGACATGGAAGCCGGGGCGCTTGGGCTCTCGACCGGGCTTTTCTATACGCCGGGCAGCTTTGCCGAAACAGAAGAAGTCATCGAACTCGCAAAGGTCGCCGCCGAGTACGGTGGCGTGTACGACTCGCACATTCGCGATGAAAGCTCCTACACCATTGGCCTGCTCGGCGCGATCGAGGAAGTCATTCGCATTAGTGAGGAAGCCGACATTCCCGGGCACATCGCGCACTTGAAAGCGCTCGGTCGTGACGTGTGGGGACAAAGCGGCGACATCATCGGCCTCGT
Organism: Woeseiaceae bacterium; assembly: GCA_041609735.1. GTDB lineage: Bacteria > Pseudomonadota > Gammaproteobacteria > Steroidobacterales > Woeseiaceae > UBA1847. The sequence continues at coordinate 1,141 of JBFIQH010000298.1, forward strand.
CGCCGCCGCGCGCGAGCGCGGCCTCGAAATTACCGCCGACCAGTATCCGTGGCAGGCCTCGGGCACCAGCTTGATGAGCTCCCTCGTGCCGGCCTGGGCGCGGGCCGACTCGGCCGAGGCCACTGATGCGCGACTAGTCAACGAAGACCTGCGCGACCGCCTGCGCGAAGAAATGGAAGGCAACCTGTGGCGCCGCGGCGGAGCCGATTCGCTGCTGATTACGGGCGACAGCGAATGGCGGGGTATGACGCTTGAGCAGATTGCCGAGCAAATGGACACCGACCCGATCAGCGCGGCGATTGAAGTCATCCGCAACGGCAATCCGGGCGTGGCGTCGTTCAACATGAACCTGGACGACATCCAGGCGCTCGCAATACAGCCCTGGGTCATGACCGGCTCGGACGGCTCGACCGGCCACCCGCGTAAATTCGCGTCCTACCCGAAGGGCTATCGGGACATGGTCGTCGATTCGTCGCTGATGCCGATGGAGAAATACGTGCACCGGAGTTCGGGGCTGGTGGCGGACAGCTTCAGGCTCTGCGATCGCGGCTACCTGGACGCCGGCCGGCGCGCGGACATCGCAATCATCGACACCGAAACGTTCCGGCCGGTGGCGGATTTCGATAACCCCACGGCGCTGTCGACCGGCGTCGTCCACCTGCTCGTCAACGGCGAGGCGGCCATTGCCGACAGCGAGCTGACGGGTGCGCTGCCCGGCATGGTCATCGACCGGCAGAACCTGGGCTGTCGCTAGCGGCTTCCTTCCCGTCGAACGGGCTTTCCGGCTGGCCGACGCAGGCGGCTAAAATTATTCGCGCATCATGCGACGAAACGGCGGGCCGGTGCATCCATGCAGGCAAGCAGTCCAAATACGAGGGAGTGAAAGATGAATAAAATCAAATTGGCCATGCTGGCCCTGCCCCTGCTATGCGCCGCGGCTTTTGCGGGCCAGGAAACCGGGCACAAGACCGCCATCAAAGTGATCGTCGCCGACGACGAGGCGAGCGAGCCGACGACTTTCGAATGGACCAGCGACGGCAGCGACGCGCGTCTCGACGACATGCAGGTGGGCGAATCCCGCGCGGTCACGGACGACTCCGGCAAAACGGTCGTGGTGACGCGCGAGGAAGACGGCTACAACTTCGACGTCAACGGCCGCTCGATTAAGATGCCGGAGCTGGGCCCGCATGGTGCACACATGATGATGCTGTCGGCTGATGGTGCAGATTTCGAGTACGACATGGAATTCGACGGCGAGCGACATTTCGTTCCGAGGCGCATGCATCACCCCAAGGGTGTCACGATCATTTCTGACGAGCCGCTCGATGCGTCGGTGCAGGAAAGTATTCGTTCCGTGCTGCAGTCTGCAGGGCTCGATAAGGAAGTTCGGTTTGTCGACGGCAAGGAAAAGCACATGCGCGTCATCAAGAAGAAAATCGAGATCATGTAAATTCTCGATCGTAAAACAAAAAAAAGCCCCTCGGTGAGGGGCTTTTTTGTGCACGATGGATTCGAGCGGACGCTGGAACGAACCCGCCC
>JBFIQH010000299.1:0-2676 GCA_041609735.1 Woeseiaceae bacterium
CAGCGCGCGTCGCCAACCGCGTCGGCCTCGAAGCGAACCCGCACAACATCCTGCTGATGCACGCGATGGGACCGAACGTGGCCGGCGTCATCGGGAGTGCGGTGGCGGCCGGCATCATGATTCTGTTTACCGCCTGATCGGGTATTCCTGGATTAACGAGCGGCGCAATGATACCCGGCGTCCGCCACGTTCGGGTGCCGCTCACTCGAAACTTCACTCGATCGCAACACCCGAACGTAGCGGCCGCCTGCAGCGTCACGTAATTCGTCACTGAGGCAATTCCCGGCCAGGCGGACATTGTCGCCTGGCGCGATTACCAAATGTCAGTGGTTGGGCTGACGGCCGGCGCGTGTTCGGGTCTGACGAGCGAGTGGGGTTCCGAGTGAGGAGGGCCTGCATACGTGCCGACCGACGGGTGTGTTGTCAATCCTGTCGGACAGCAATCCGTGTCAGGCCGCCTTCTTGGTTTTCTGTCGCATCTCGAAGTGATCGGCGACGACTTGCGCGACGCAGCTGGTCAGACGTTTCCCCGTCTCGATGTGCAGGAACTCGTTCGGGCCGTGCGCGTTCGATTTCGGGCCGAGGAGGCCGGTGACGAGGAACTGCGCGTCCGGAAACGTTTCGCCGAGCATGCCCATGAACGGGATCGTGCCGCCGGTGCCCATGTACATCGACGGCTTGCCGAAGAAGGCCTGCGATGCCTTCTGCATCGACGCCTCGAGCCAGTCGGCAATCGGTGGCGCATTCCAGCCGGCCATCGTCGAGTCCGCGTCGAAGGCTACTTTCGACAGCGGCGGCGTGTCGCTTTCGAGGATTTTCTTGATAGCCGTCGCCCCCGCGTCGGCGTCGCAGGTCGGTGGCAGGCGGAACGACAGCTTCAGTTTCGTGTACGGCAGCTGCACGTTGCCGGCATTGACGAGCGCCGGCAGGCCTTCCGCGCCGGTCACGCTGAGCGTCGGCCGCCAGGTGTTGTTCAGCAGCAATTCGTACGGCGATTCCGACGGTTTCGGAGCGTCGACAGCCCACGGGTATTTCAGGTAGACCGATTCACCAAGCGTTTCGGCCGCGGCCTTCGCCTGGGCCAGGCGCTGCTCCGGGATGTCGACGTACAGGGCATCCGGAATCAGCTTGCCGGTTTCCTCGTCCTCGAGTCGGCTCAGTAATTTGCGCAGCACGCGGAAACTCGACGGCACGATGCCGCCTGCGCCGCCGGAGTGGACACCCTCGGTCAGTACGTCCGCACGCAGCGTGCCGGTGAGGTTGCCGCGCAACGAGGTCGTGCACCACAGCTGGTCGTAGTTACCGCATTCCGCGTCGAGGCAGACTACGAGATCCGGCGAGCCGAGGCGCTCGCCGAGCAGATCGAAATAATGCGGCAGGTCGAAGCTGCCGGATTCCTCGCAGCCTTCGATCAGGACGACGCAGTGGGCGTGCGGGATGCCCTGTTCCTGCAGCGCGCGTATCGCAGTCAGCGAGCCGAACGTCGAATAGCCGTCGTCGGCGCCGCCGCGGCCGTACAGTTTGCCGTCTTTGATGACCGGCTTCCACGGGTCGAGGTCGTCATCCCAGCCACTGAACTCGGGTTGCTTGTCATAGTGGCCGTACAGCAGCACGACGTCGTCCGACGCGCCGGGAATGTCGATGAACAGCACCGGCGTTCGGCCCTCGAGGCGCACGACCTCGACGGTCATGCCCTCGATCGGTTGCTTGCGGCACCAGGCCTCAAGCATCCTGACGGCCGCCTCCATGTGCCCGTGCTGCTCCCAGTCCGGGTCGAACGACGGCGACTTGTTCGGCACCGTGATGTAGTCGCACAGCTCGGGAACGATCGACTCGTCCCACTGCGCATTGACGAATTTTTCGGTCGCTTTCGTATCCATTACTCAGTGCCGCCGGTCAGGTCGCGATGCAGCGTGCGCGTCATGATTTCCGTTGTGATGAAGCCCCAGTTATAGGTGTCGTGATGGACCGCCAGCGGATTCTCGGCGAGGATTTCGTCGATGGATTTGCCGGCATCGACGAGTGCACGCACGCGTTTCTGACTGTCGATCAGCACGTCGAGATTTTCCCTGAGGTCCGCGCGCGTCGCGACCGCACCATGGCCGGGAATGATGACCGTGTTCGCATCGGCGAGCGAGATGAGCTGTTTCTGCGCTGCTATGTATCCATCGACCGAACCGCCGTTGTCGAGGTCTATGAACGGGAACAGCTTGTTGAACATCAGGTCGCCGGCTGCGATGACGTTCGCGTCCGGCAGGTAGATCGCGGCATCGCCGTCGGTGTGCGCGCTTTCAACGTGAAACACCCGCGCCTCGAGGCCACTGAGGTGAAACGTGACGCCGTCGGCGAAGGTCACTACCGGCAGACCTTCGGGACCCCCGGCGGGCTCGTTGTCGACGAGCAGCCGCTTGCGAATATTGTCGTGCGCGAAAATGACCGTGCCGTGATCGGCAAAATAGGCATTGCCACCGGCGTGATCGCCGTGCACGTGCGTGTTGACGAGAAAGTCGACCGGCCGGCTGGCCGTTTCGGTGACGTGCTCAAGCAGCGCTTCCGACACGTCGTCGATGCCGTCATCGACCATGGCAACGTAGTCCTCGCCGGCCAGGACGGCCATGTTGGCGCTGAAGCCGTTGACCCCGACAACCATGAATACGCCCGGAGCAACTTCCGTCG
>JBFIQH010000300.1:0-2649 GCA_041609735.1 Woeseiaceae bacterium
CGGCCCGTCACTGGCGGGATGGATTGAGAGGGTTGCGAGGCTTGCGACCCAAGCACGCGCATCGGGCCTCGAACTGACAGCTCGCGTGCTGGGTTCGACGGACAGCTCCGGCGACGAGGTGACCAATGAGCAGGTTGCAGAACGGCGCGCGGCGATCATGGCCGATTTACTCCGCGCCAACGGGATAACGGTTACGGCGACCGGCCGTACGCCAACCCGCGTCGCTGCGGGTACCGCTGTGGTCGATCCCGAATTGCGATTCGTGCAGGTCGAGCTGGACCTGTAGGCACGATGCGGTGACGACGGTGACCAGTAAAGTCTGTGTCGTGGGCGATTTCGCCGTCGGCAAGACGTCAGTGGTCGAGCGGTTTGTCAACAACCAGTTCTCCGACAAATACCTGACGACGGTCGGCGTCAAAGTCGATACGAAGGAGATCGAGCACGATGACCTCTCCGTGTCCCACAAGCTGGTCATGTGGGATGTGGCGGGTTCGGATCGATTCGGCCATACCGAGTTTGCCTACCTGCGTGGCGCGAGCGGCTATATTTTTGTTGCCGACGGCACCCGCTCGCTTACGCTCAAATCCGTGCACGACCTGCGCGAGCAGATTACCGAAAGGTACGGCGCTGCTCCCTGCGTACTGCTGGTCAACAAGAAGGACCTGACCGGACAGTGGGAAGTTTCAGAGAAGCAGTTCCAGCAACTTGTCGAGAAATACTGCAACGTCTACTCGACCAGCGCCAAGACGGGCGACGAAGTCGAGACTGCATTGCGGAACCTTTCGACGCAGGTGCTTCAAAACGATCTTCGCCAAGAATGAGCCGTCTTCCCGATCCCGTTGTCGACTACCTGCAAGAGCATTTTCTTGCGGCGGCACGCCCGTTCTGCTTTCGGGTCGACAGCGAGTACCGGCTCATTCGCACCTGGGGTGACGGCAGTTGGTGCGGCATCCCAAACCCGGACCCGGGCACGGAAATGCTGTCTCTCGCGCCGTATCTGCTCGGTAATCTGGGCGAAGACGCGACACGAATCCCGCACGTCAAGACCGCGAACAATGTGGACATCGATGTCCACATCGTACCGGCAGGCGAACGCTACTTTGTGGTCCTGCTGGATACACAGTCGGAACACGACTCGATTCAACGCCGGCAACAGGCGGTCAATGATTTGCGGCTGCTTCACAGGCAACAGCACAAACTGATCAGACGGCAGCGCGAGCTGATCAGTGAGCTGGTCGAAACGCGCTCGGAACTGGACCATCATCGCCGCGAGGCCGAACGCAGCAGCGAGAACAAGAGCCGGTTCATCGCGATGATGTCCCACGAGTTCCGTACTCCGCTGGCGTCGATCATCAATTACGCGGATCTTGCGCGCGAATCCGACGCGTCCGCGAATGACATCGAGAAAAGTGTCGAGGCGATCTCGCGGTCGGCGCGGCACCTGGCGCTGCTCGTCGAGGCGGTGCTCGACGATGCCCGGCTTGATGCCGGCAACCTCGAACTGCAGGAAGTCGATTTCAGCCTGTACGAGCTGCTGGATGATCTCGGCGCGATGATGGCGCCGCTGGCGGCCGAGAAAGGCCTGTCGTTCGCGACACAGGTCGATCGTGATGTACCGGAGATCGTGCGCGCCGACGCGGTACGTCTGCGACAGATCCTGATAAACCTTCTCGGCAACGCCGTAAAGTACACAATAGACGGCGGTGTACGACTGGTCGTCAGCTACCATAACGAGCGCCTCGTCGTCACGGTCAGCGACACTGGGCCCGGCATCAGCGCCGAGGACCAGGAACGCATATTCCAGGCGTTCGAACGCGGCGGGCGCATCAGCAATGACGGTGCCGGTCTCGGGCTGACGATAACGCTGCGTCTCGCCGAGTTGATGGGCGGCGAGATCTCGCTGGACTCAAAACCTGGCGAGGGATGCACGGTGAGCCTCCACGTCCCGGTGATTGAGGTTGTCGATGGTCAGGCGGCCGTTGCCGAACCGCTGCAGGCCCCGCGGGAGGATGTCGCTGCGACGAAACCGACCAGCATTCTCATCTGCGATGATGACGAGGACATGACATCCCTGCTCGAACATTACCTGCATCGTTCAGGCTATGGCATCGTAACCACGTCGGACAGCTCCGACGCGATATCGAAGGTGCTCAAGTTCGAACCGGATCTCGTTCTGATGGACTGCAATGTTCCCGGTATTGGCGGCGTCGAAGCCGCCGAGGCGCTGCGACGGCAGGGCTACGAGAAACCGATCGTCGCGTTGACCGCATCACGCCTGTCGGCAAAGGAGATCGGCTCGTTCAGCCGCTACTTTCGAAAGCCTGCCGATATGCAGGAATTGATGAGCACGATCAAGGCCCTGACGCACGACAGAGCGGATTGTTAACGATTGTTGCAGATCCGCGTGCGACGTCTTTTGACAGGTAAACTCCCCGCCGATTGTTAATTCACAGGGGCGAGTGCGCCCTGCAACATTTTGGGGAATATTCATGCTTAAGGAATTCAAGGCCTTCGCGATGCGGGGCAACGTCGTCGACATGGCGGTCGGTATCATCATCGGCGCCGCGTTCGGCAAGATCGTCTCGTCGCTCGTCAAGGACGTCATCATGCCGCCGATCGGCAAGCTGATGGGCAACGTCGATTTCTCGA
>JBFIQH010000301.1:0-2645 GCA_041609735.1 Woeseiaceae bacterium
ACACGAGTGACGAGCAACGCAGCCTTGCCCGACGACCATTCGTGCCACGATAATGTATTGAAAAGTTTAGGGTTGCGTTCGTTCGGCCTGTGGTGGGGCGCGTTCCGCCGCGCGTATGTCGATACCCGCAAGGAGCGCAACAAAGCCACAGGCCGAATGAACGCAACCCTGATCTTTTCAATACATTATCGTGGGACGAGTGGCAGGCGGGCAAGGCTGCGTTGCTCGCCACTCGTGTACCTGAACCTGAAGTACAGGCCGCTCCTCGTGCCTTGCCTTGCCCGACTACAATTCGTCGTGTGCGACGAGAATTAATCAGAGTCTCCCTAGGGCTCAATGTCTTCATCGGCAATGAACTCGAAGTTTCCCAGCAGATCGGCCTGTACCGCGACGCGGAGGTCGTCCCGGCGACGCCGGATATGCAGCTCGAAGGGGCTCACGTCGCTGCTGGAAAAAATCAATACGTGCGGTGCGTAGGACTCGATCGCGGCCCCGTCCTCCTCGTCATTCGAAAAGGTTTTCGGCTCGGGGTCGAGGAGGATCTGCTGGTCTTCCATGAACAGGTAAATTTCATAGTCGTCGGGCAGTTGCCAGGTCTTGAGCGAATCGTCGAATGGCGGTTCCGCCCATTGACCGCTTCCCGGGTCGTATTCGACGAATCGATAGGCGTTTGTCATGAACTCGACGCCGAATTCGCGGCCTTGCATCATCGCGTCGTCCTGGGCGAGTTGCATCAGCGAAACGAGTCGTTGCGCTTCGCGCCGCAGCTCGCGATCATCGCCAACGAGCGACAGCGACAATATCGCGACCGACATGACGATGCCGATGATGACGACGGCAACGAGAACCTCGATCAGCGTGAAGCCGCGCGATCGACCCGACATGTTCAAATTCCCGACTATGTCAATGACCCGGCTGCCGCCGGCATTCAATCACCGATATTCCAATTGCCGAGGTCGGCGTCGATGCCTTCGCCCCCCGGCCGTCCGTCGCGCCCCAGCGTGTAGACGTCGATCTCGCCGTTGTTGCCCGGGTTCAGGTACAGGTACGGATTGCCCCATGGGTCTTTCGGCACCCTGTCGAGATAGCCGCCGGCTTTCCAGTTGCGGACGCCCGGATCATTCGGCTTCGTAACGAGGGCTTCGACGCCTTGCTCGGTTGTCGGGTAGGCGAAGTTGTCGAGGCGATAGAACTTCAGGGCGGAATCGATATTGCGAATGTCCGCCCTGGCTTTTTCGATCTGCGCGTCGTCGACGCGCCCGATCACCTGTGGCGCGACGATCGCTGCCAGCAGACCGATGATGATGACTACCACCATGATCTCGATCAGGGTAAATCCGCGTTCGCGCACCGGCGCGCGCCGCAGCTTCGGTATCCTCGTCACAGTATGTCTCCGATTCCGTTCAAGCGGAGCCCGAGCGGCCCCGAAATTGACTCTACGGTCGTATAAACGCAAGTATATCAAACATGGGGTTGAGCCATGACGAAGCAGGCTGGCGGCCCGCCCGACACTGGTTGCTGCCGGCGGCGCTCATCGGCATCGTGATCGTGTTGCAGGTAGGCGGTGATCCCGTGCGCATGGCCCTGCAATATGACAGTAATCGGATCGCAGGTGGCGAGTTCCTCAGGCTGTTCACCGGCCACCTGGTCCATCTCGGCTGGCCGCACGTGTTGCTCAACACAGCCGGGTTGCTGCTCGTCTGGTCTCTCGTCGGCGGCGCCTTCAGCCTTACGCAATGGCTGGTCATCATATTGGCCTCGGTTGCGTCGATAGACGCGGGAATCTGGCTGCTGCTGCCGCAACTCGACTGGTACGTCGGGCTGTCCGGCGTGCTGCACGGCGTATTGGCGGCCGGAATCGTCGGCCTGTGGTCGATTCGGCGCGTCGAGGCGCTGATCCTTGCGGCGGCCTTGATTCTCAAGCTTTCCTACGAGGGACTCGTCGGGCCCTTGCCCGGCTCGGAGCAGGCCGCCGGGGGGCCTGTCGTCACGCTGGCGCACCTGCTCGGCGCCATGGGCGGGGCCGCCGTCGCCTGGCCGCTCGCGCGCACCCGGCGGCCTCCGGGCGGGCCGGGAGGACGGTAAATGGGCTGCCACGCCGATAAATTCGAGTCGCTGTGCACGCATCGATATAATGCGCGGCCGGCAGAGCGACACGGACAATGACGGAGCGCCGATGACACTTGCAATGGTATTTCCGGGACAGGGCTCACAGTCACAGGGCATGCAGGCCGACCTCGCGGCGCACTTCGACGAGATTCGGCAGACCTACGACGAAGCCAGCGAAATTCTCGGCTTCGACTTGTGGGCGCTGACACAAGACGGTCCGGGCGAAAAACTGTCCGAAACGACGAACACGCAGCCCGCGATGCTGGCCGCAGGCGTGGCAGCCTACAGGGCCTGGCGCGCTGCGGGTGGCGGATCCGCCAGCCAGATGGCCGGCCACAGCCTGGGTGAGTACACGGCGCTCGTCTGCGCCGGTGCCCTGAGCTTCAAGGACGCCGTGGCGGTCGTCAAGCGCCGCTCCGAGCTGATGCAGGAGGCCGTGCCGGTCGGGATCGGCGCGATGGCCGCAGTCCTCGGTCTCGATGACGAGACGATCCTGTCGTTGTGCGAGGAAGCCTCGACGATCGGCGTTGCGGAGC
>JBFIQH010000302.1:0-2637 GCA_041609735.1 Woeseiaceae bacterium
ACAACAGGGAGCGTGATCCAAACAACAACGAACACCTGTTCCAGCTCTGCGCCGCCTTGAGCCGTCTCGGTGGTCATGAAACGGAACTGCTCGAACTTTACGAAGGGCTGTTGCGAGAAGTCACGCCGCAAACCGTTCTTCTGGAACCGCTTCCGGATTCACCTTTGCCAATGGCCAGGCTCGCGTGGCTTCGTTCAAAGTCAGGTAATGCCGACGGCGCGAGAGAGGCTATCAAAGAGGCAGAGGCTGACCTCGCGGGACGACGCAAAGCCGGCATTACCGCGTTTAGCTCTCTCGTTGTAGAGGCGATGCTGGCCGCGGTTCGCGCAGAAGATTCCAAAGTTACCGGCGCGTTGAGGCAAGCCATCGATCTCGGTTGGCGCGATCGGGGCGTGTTTGATGAGCCGATGTTCGGGAAATATAAGGGCTCGCGAGAATTCCAGGAGATTCGCAACGAACTCGACAAAATTCTCGCGGAAGAACGCGCCAATGCCTTGCGAATGATTTGCCACAATAACCCGGTCCCGGACGCGTGGCAGCCGCTCGCCGAGACGTGCGAAGGTGTCTGACGAGAATTATTTTTGAGTGCCGACATGCAATTCGCTTGGCCCACCGCCGAAGGCATACTGGAATGAAGCGATTCAAGAACATTCTTTTTTTCGCTAACCCGCTCGACAATGTTGAATCGGCGCTCGACCAGGCGCTGTCGGTGTACGACCTCGAGAATTCGCGCATTACCCTTGTCGAAGTGGCGCACGATATCTCGTCGTCATTTGTTGAGGCTGGCATCATCGCCGACGAACTGCGAGACGAGTTGCTCGACGAACGCCGCAAGAATGCCGAGGCACTGGTTGCGAATATCGATGCTGTCGGGGATATCGAGGTCAAGCTGCTGACCGGCACACCGTTCATCGAGGTCATCCAGGAGGTCATCCGCGGCAAGTACGACCTGCTGATCAAGCCTAGCGACGGTGTCGGCAAGATCGCGCGGCTGGTGGGCAGCAACGACATGCACATCCTGCGCAAATGCCCGTGCCCGGTGTGGATCGTGAAGCCGACTCGCAAGCACAAGCACAAGACCATTCTTGCCGCCGTGGACCCGGACCCGAAGGATGGCAATGCCGATCTGAACCGATTGATCGTCGAACTTGCGGCATCGATGGCCGCGCATCATGCGGCGGAGCTGCAAGTCGTCGCCGCCTGGGGACTGCGCGGCCATTACGCATTGCCGTCGCGCCAGCACCAGGCCAGGCTGGATCAGCTGCGCAAGGACATGAAGAAAACGACCCGTCGCTGGCTCAACGAACTTACGGCGCCATTCGAAGCCGACGGCGTCGACGCGAGCGTGCACCTGATCGAAGGCCGCGCGAGCGACGTTATCCTCGAGCAGTCAAGGCGACATGGCGCAGACCTGATCGTCATGGGCACCGTGGGCCGTACCGGCATCGCCGGCTATTTCATGGGCAACACGGCCGAACGGATCCTCGCCGACATCAACTGTTCGGTGCTGGCCGTCAAGCCGTCCGGCTTCCAGAGCCCGATCGCGGTCTAAACTATAACCGTGAAGTTTCTCGATGAACTGAAACGCCGCAACGTGCTGCGCGTGGCCGCGGCCTACATTGTCTCGGCATGGCTGGTGATCCAGGTCGTCGAGACGATCCTGCCGCAGTATGGCCTCGACCATCACGTTCGCACCGTCATCACGGTGCTCGCGGTCGGCTTCCTGCCGGCGCTGATTCTTGCGTGGGCACTGGAGTGGACGCCCGAGGGCATCAAGCTCGATGACGGCGTCGAGGCAGCAGACGATCGCGCCGCCGCGATCCGCACCAGCCGCAGGTTCGATCGCTTCGTCATCGTGATACTGACCATCGCACTCGCCTGGTTCGTATACGATAAGCTCGCGCCGACGGCGCCGGACGTGCAGTACTCCGTTGCGGTGCTGCCTTTCACCAATGAGAGTCCGGACGAGATTCCGGATTACCTTCCCGACGGGATCGCGACGGAAGTTCGTGACCTGCTGGCGAGGCTGCCGCAGCTGCTGGTCATCGAGCGCTCGTCAGCATTTTCGTTCAGGGGACAGGATGTCGGCCCTCCCGAGATCGGCAAGCGGCTCGGAGTCACTCATCTGCTCACCGGTGCCGTCGAGAAGCTCGGCGACAATATCCGAGTACGCACGTGGCTGCTCGATGCGGCGGGCGGCGAATCGGTGTGGGACCGGGTTTATACAGGTTCGCTCGGCGACATTTTTTCGATTCAGGACGAGATCGCGAGCGAGGTGACGTCGAGCCTCGACGTGCAGACTACTGCATCGCTGCCGACGTCGAGGCGGACCACGCCCGAGGCGCTTGCACTGACGCTGCAGGCTGAGCAGCTCTGGTATGACAAGATCCAGCTCGTCGATATCGACGCGATGACGGCGCTGCTAGAAGAAGCCCTCGACATCGATCCGACCTACACGCGGGCAATGCTCGGTTTGGTTGCAGCAAACTGGTCTGCGCGACAGCAGGAGCTGATCACTGCGGAGGAAGAGAACGAACGATGGCTTAAACTTGCCGGACGCATCCTCGCCATAGAGCCCGAGAACGCGGTTGTACACGCCTATTTCGCGTGGCAAGCGATGTACGTGGATCGCGATCC
>JBFIQH010000303.1:0-2609 GCA_041609735.1 Woeseiaceae bacterium
CCCCCCGACCCTCGACATCTATGTCGAGGTGATCGGCGAGGCCGGCGGCGACGGCTACGGCTCTGCCGGACCCGGCGGCATCTTCCGCGACGTCGTGCAACTGTACAGGTGACAGATGAGACGTCCCCGGATCAAACTTCGACTTCGCATAAGCCGCCGGGCCCACGCCGAGGACGGCGCCGTGCTGGTCGACTTCGCCCTGATACTACCGCTGATGCTGCTGGTCTTCGCCGTCATCGTCGAGGGCACTCGGATGCTCAACTCGTACCAGATGGCGGTGGAAGGCGTGCGCGAGGCAGGCCGCTACCTGGCGCGCACCGCGCCGATCGACGTCTGCCTCTCGGGCGGCAACCTGTCCGGCTACAGCGCCAAGCTGAAAACCCTGGTCGAGCAGGACATCAACGGCAACGGCATCATGCCGGCGCAGATCACCGTGAACTCTGTCACGCCGACCCATGTCTGCGTCGCCGGAAGCTATCGCACCAACCCTGCGCCGGTCGCCGTGGTCACCGCGAACATGACGATCCAGTTCCCGTTCGGCTCGATCTTTTCGCTGTTTGGCAGCAGCCTGACCTCCGTGACGACCAACGTGACGGACCGAGCCAGGATATTCGGAACATGACGCGCTGGCTCATCCGCTGCATCCGCAAGTTCGGCCGCAACCAAGCCGGCACGGCGATGGTCGAATTCGCCGTCGTCATGCTGCTGTTTTTCCTTCTGTTCTTTTCGGCGATCGACTTCGGCCGGCTTGGCGGCACGATCGTCATGATCGAGAAAGCGACAAACCTGGCCGCGCGGACGGCCATTGTCCGGCCCCCCGTCTGCGCCGGCGTTCCCGAGACGAACACCCGCGGCACCGCCACCACGCAGCCACGGATGGGCACCAGCTGCCGCATCAACAACGGATCGGGTTCGACCTGCGCCAACCCCGGCACTTTCAGCTGCCAGGGTGTCGCGACGAACGCGGTGGCGCAGGAAGTCTGGACACGAATTCAACCGCTTCTGCCGGCGGACGTGACCATAGCGAACCTACGCTTCGAATACCGCTTCGACGACCAGCTCGGTTTTCTCGGCGGCCCCTATACTCCGATGGTCACCGTCGAAATCTCCCCCCCGGATTTCGTATTTGTCTCGCCTGTCGCCGGACTTGCGGCGTCCTTGGGGGCGAACACTGGTGGCTGGAATGGAACGCGGCCCTACAGAACCTTCAGCGTTTCGCTTCCGGCCGAGGATTTGGCGCAAGGAACCGCAGGATGACAGCAACTCGCGATGCCAAGGGATCGACCAACAGGATCCTGATCGTATCTGAAAACAGCGACCTTGCCACGAAGGTCGGCAGCGGTTTCTCCAGCCATGGCCGGCACGACGTGTCAATCCAGGCCAGCAGCCTGGCCGAGATGAACGGCCGCGCCATTAAGCAGGCCAAGCAGCAGGACGTCGTGATCTTCGAAGCCCCGGCCGGGGAAGGCCCGGAAACCGACGCACTGACCGCCCTATTGCAGGAAAAGACGGGCGAGACGCTGTATTTCGCGCTGGCCGACGAGCACGCGACCATTGCCGATGCCCGACGTCTTCGCGAAGCCGGCATCGACGAGGTCATTCCGAACACAGTCAGCGCCGACCAGCTGGAAAGCATCGTCAGCGACTTCCTGAAGCGGACGCGCACAGCCGCGGCCACTCCGTCGTCGCATGAAGGCGTCGTACTTCCCATCACGCAATCGCGCGGCGGCGTCGGATCGACAACGGTCGCGGTCAATCTGGCCCGGGCCCTGGTGGGCCGCAGCGGCACGTTCCGGAAACGGCAGAAGTCCCGCGTCGCGCTGGTGGATTTCGATATCCAGTTCGGCAACGCGAATGTCTTGCTCGATCTCGAGGACAACGGCAGCATGGCCGAATTGATCAACCGCGGCAGCGCCCCCGACGCCTCGGACGTCGTCGCCATCATGCAGCAGCATCCCTCCGGCGTTGACCTGCTGAGCGCGCCGCACTCGGTCGTGCCGCTGGACGCGATTTCCCCGAAGATGGTCGAGGACCTCCTGGACCTTCTGCGGTCCAACTACGATTACGTCGTGGTCGACATGCCGCGGGCTCTCGTCGAATGGATCAGCCCGATCCTGCAGCGTGCGACGACGGTCTACATGGTCATGGAGCCGGACGTGCCCAGCGTGCGCCAGGCGCGCCGCCTGTTCGACACCTACCGCGAGGAACTGGTCAGCTTGCCGGTGGAATTCGTAGTCAACCGACGCGCCCGGCCGATGTTCAAGTCCCAGCAGATCAAAGAAGCCGAATCCGTGCTGGAGACGAAGCTGCAGTTCTGGCTGCCCGACGCGCCGCGCGAGACGAAGAAGGCCGCCGACCTGGGTCAACCGGTCGTCGAACTGTACCCCCGCTCGAAACTGAGCAAGGCAATCGAGCTTCTTGCAGCGTCCTCGAGAACTCTCACCCAACATAAAATCGAACTGGTGTAAGGCGAAACGAAAATGTTCAAAGCTTTCAAAAACAGCAAGCCGGAAGCAGAAGCAAAAGTCGTCGCCCTGGCGCCGATTGCCGATGACCGAGCCGACAAGGAACTTGCCAGAAACAACCAGATCATGCAGGCGCATCTCGAG
>JBFIQH010000304.1:0-2565 GCA_041609735.1 Woeseiaceae bacterium
TACGTCGCGAGCGGAACGGTCAGGAGCCTCGACGGCGACTTCCCGGCGCGGCTGCGGCAGATTTTCGAATCCGTCGGCGAAATTTTCCGTGCATATGCTCCCGACGTCGTCGCAGTCGAGTCGGTGTTCGTGCACAAGAACGCCGCCAGCGCGCTCAAGCTGGGGCAGGCGCGCTCGGCCGCATTGTGTGCGACGTTCGCCGGCAACGTCGAAGTTCACGAATACGCGCCGCGCGAGATCAAACAGGCGGTCGTGGGCAACGGCTCGGCGACGAAGGAGCAGGTGCAGCACATGATCGTTTCGCTGCTTTATCTCGAGTCGGTGCCGGCGGCCGATGCAGCCGATGCGCTCGCCGTGGCGCTTTGTCACGGACACCAGCAGCGTCTGAGGCGATCGCTCGGCCTGCACGCCGTCGCGACGGAATTGCGATGATCGGCTCGCTGCGCGGTCGGCTGACCTACAAGCAGGCGCCGGCGATCATCATCGAATGCCAGGGTGTCGGTTACGACGTCGAGACGCCGATGTCGACGTTTTTCGAATTACCGGCGGTCGGCGAAGACCTGTTTCTGTTCACGCACTTGCTGGTCCGCGAAGACGCGCAGATTCTGTACGGTTTCGCGACCGAAGCGGAGAGAGCGCTGTTCCGCACGCTCCTGAAGGTGCGCGGCATCGGTGCGCGGATCGCTCTCGCGATACTGTCGGCAATGACCGTCGGCGATTTCAATCGGTGCATCGAATATGAAGACACGGCGTCGCTCGCGAGGATTCCCGGTATCGGCAAGAAGACGGCCGAGCGGCTGATCGTCGAAATGCGCGACCGGATCGAGGTGGCGCCCGGGGGCGCGGTATCGGTAAGCGTGCGGCACGGCGCCAAGTCGGAGGCCGTCGACGCCCTCGTATCACTCGGTTACAAACCGGCCGAAGTCAGCAAGCTCATCGCGAAGCTCGATGTCGACGGGCGCTCGGCCGAAGACATCATCCGGCTCGCGCTGCGGCAGGCGGCGGGTTAGCGTATGGCCAGCATCGAACACGAACGCATCACGAGTGCGGTACCGAAATCCGAAGATCGCGCGTTCGAACGCGCGATCCGCCCGAAGACGCTGGCCGACTACGTCGCCCAGCCGGGCGTGAAGCAGCAGATGGGAATATTCATCGAGGCGGCACGCCGGCGCAGCGAAGCGCTCGATCACGTGCTCATATTCGGTCCGCCCGGCCTCGGGAAAACGACGCTTGCACACATCGTCGCGAACGAGATGGGCGTCAACCTGCGCCAGACGTCGGGACCGGTGCTGGAGCGGCCCGGTGACCTAGCGGCTATCCTGACGAATCTGGAACCGAATGACGTGCTTTTCGTCGACGAGATCCACCGGCTCAGCGCCGTCGTCGAAGAAGTGTTGTATCCCGCGCTCGAAGACTTTCAGCTCGACATCATGATCGGCGAAGGTCCTGCCGCGCGCTCGATCAAGCTCGACCTGGCGCCTTTTACGCTGGTCGGTGCGACGACCCGGGCCGGGCTGCTGACGTCGCCGTTGCGGGACCGATTCGGCATCGTGCAGCGGCTCGAGTTCTACACGACCGCGGATCTCGATGCGATCGCGAAGCGCTCCGCCGGCATATTGAACTTGCCGATCGAAGCCGATGGCGCTGTCGAAATCGCCAGGCGGTCACGCGGCACACCGCGCATCGTGAACCGGCTGCTGCGCCGTGTGCGGGATTTCGCGGAAGTCGAGGCCGACGGTATCGTGAGCCGCGCCGTCGCTGTGAGCGCCATGGACATGCTCGACGTGGATCCCTACGGCTTCGACGCGATGGATCGCCGGCTGCTGCAGACGATCATTGACAAATTCGACGGCGGTCCGGTCGGGATCGAGAGCCTTGCCGCCGCGGTCGGCGAGGAGCGCGGCACGATCGAGGACGTCATCGAGCCATACCTGATCCAGCAGGGCTTCATGATGCGTACGTCGCGCGGCCGCGTCGCGACGAAAAATGCTTACCTGCATTTCGGCCTGACTCCGCCGCCGGGCCCCGCCCGGGAAATGCCGTTGTTCGATGAGGAATGACGGCTCGACCGACCACCGGGTAGTCCTGAAGCCACCGATGAGTAGCAGGCACGAGTGATGAGTAACGAAACGTTCGCATGGCGGCTGCGTGTCTATTACGAGGATACCGATGCGCAGGGTGTCGTCTACTACGCCAATTATCTCCGCTTTATGGAGCGCGCGCGCACCGAGTGGCTGCGCGCGCTCGGGTTCGACCAGGAAGTGATGCTGCGCGAGCGGCGGCGAATGTTCGTCGTCGTCAGCATGCGTGCCGACTTTGTCGCCCCGGCGCGCTTCAACGATGAACTTCTGGTCACGGCGCGACTCTCAGGCCTTGCGCGTGCATCGTTCGAGATCGAGCAGAACGTCTACCGCGACGGCATCGACGGGACGTTGCTGCTCAAAGCCGGCGTCCGGGCGGCCTGCGTCGACGCCGATACGCTCAAACCGAAACGTGTTCCAACCACTATTTTCGAAGGATACGAGAAATGAGCACCGATTTATCCGTCGTCCAACTCCTGCTGAA
>JBFIQH010000305.1:0-2563 GCA_041609735.1 Woeseiaceae bacterium
CCTGGCCGCGGGCGAGAAGCAGCTCGGTATCAGCTACCGGTTGATCCTCTGCTTCCTCAGGCACCTGAGCGCCGACGAGGCGATGGCAACACTGGATCTCGCGCTGCCGCACAGGGACCGCATCGATGCGGTCGGGCTCGATTCCTCGGAGGTCGGGCATCCGCCATCGAAGTTCACCGCCGTGTTCGACCGGGCCCGGGAGGCAGGCTTTTTGACCGTCGCACACGCCGGGGAGGAAGGCCCGCCCGAGTACATCCGTGAGGCGCTCGACCTTTTAAAGGTCAAACGCATCGATCACGGCGTGCGCTGCCTCGAGGACGCGGCGCTCGTCGAACGTCTCGTCGACGAGCAGGTGCCGCTCACCGTGTGCCCGTTGTCGAATGTGAAACTCTGCGTGTTCGATTCACTCGAACAACACAACCTGAAGAAACTGCTGGCGGCCGGCCTGTGCGCCACCGTGAACTCCGACGACCCGGCCTACTTCGGCGGCTACATCGGCGAAAATTTCCTGCAGACGCAGGCGGCGCTGAATCTGACGGCAGACGAACTGCGCACGCTGGCGCGCAATGCGTTTCGCGCCAGCTTCCTGACGGACACGGAGATCGACAAGCATCTGGCGGCAGTTGACGCCGTATTCATTGATTCGTAAAAGATATGTAGGAGCGGCTTGGCGAAGACGGTAAGCAAACGGCTGGCGCTGCTGTTACTTGCGGCGCTGATCGGCTACGGCATTTACCTGTATGTGCCGCGCGAAGCGTATTTCGTCGAGCGCATCGGATCGATCGAGAGCGTCGAGCATTCGCGTACCGCGAGCGACCATCCGATCGACGAGACAATCAGGATTGCCAGCACGACCGGGCTTGTCGTCGACATGCGTATCGTCCGACCCAACACGGATCGGCAGCTGCCGGTCGTCGTCGTTGCCGGTGGCCACGAGACCGGCATGGATGCCGTCGAGCTGGCCGGCCATCCGGACAACATTGCGTTCGTCGCAATTTCGTATCCGTATCGCGGCAGTCACGATCCGCGCGGTGTCCTGGAATCGCTCAAGACCGTGCCGCACATCCAGAATGCGTTCCTCGACACACCGCCGGCGCTCGCGCTTGCGGCGCGATGGCTGGTGCAGCAGCCATGGGTGGACCGGTCGCGCGTCGAACTCGTCGGTGCGAGCCTCGGCGTGCCGTTCGCGGCCGTTGCCGGCGCCATCGACGACAGCTTCTCACGCGTCTGGCTGTTGCACGGCGGCGGCGACAATGTTTCCTGGGTGTCGCACCTCGGGCGACGACATATCAACAACGAAACCCTGCGTCGCGGCGTTACGCGTTTCGCTCTACTGGTGACGCACGGATTCTCGTTCGATACACCGAAGTGGCTGGCGCGCATCGCGCCACGGCCGGTCGTCGTCGTCATGGCCTGTGACGACGACTACACACCACCCGAGGCGCAGGCACCGCTCGTCGAGGCGGCACTCGCGGCCGAGCATGCAACATTGCTGTGGACGACCGGCAGGCACATCAAGTCCGGCCGCGACGACGAACTCGGGCAGCTACTCGACATCGTGCTGGGCGGCATCGCCAACGGCTCGCCGCGCGCCGACAATGGTTGTCCGTGAAACGGGGACGGGGTACTTTTTCGAGACGGCAATCTGACAGCCGTCAACCGAGCTTCCTCGAAAAAGTACCCCGTCCCCATTTCCGCGTTTTGTGCGAAACCGCGTCCAAACCCTTGTCTAATAACGCCTGCGCCCGGTAGGTGCCCTCTATACTATCTGTAGAAGGCAACATAGGCGTCATATGTGAATTCTGAACTGCTGCAGGGCTTTTACCTCGGGGATGCACTCGTCGAACCGCTCAAGGGGCAGGTTACCGGGCGTGACAACTCGACCCACCTGCCGCCGAAAGCGGTCGAGGTTTTGCTGTGCCTGGCCGAGAATGCCGGCGAAATCGTCGGCCGCGAAACCCTGCTCGATCAAGTCTGGGGCGTTGGCCACGGCAGCCAGGAAGCATTGAGCCACGCCGTCAGCGAGATTCGCCACGCGTTTGGCGATCATCACGACAATCCGCACGTCGTGCAGACCATGCCGAAGCGCGGCTACCGCCTGCTGTTGACGCCGGAAATTGTCTCCGAGTCGACATCGTCCGTCGTCCTCGGCACCAAGAACGGCGCGCGTCCTTCCGACATAGGCTTCATGGAAAACCTGAAACGCCGCGGCGTGCTCGAGACGCTCGTTGCTTACCTGATCGTCGGCTGGCTGCTGATCCAGGTTGCCGACATCGTGTTCGAACGCCTCGGCCTGCCGGACAAGGCGGCAACGTTCGTGACCTGGCTCGTCATCGCCGGCCTGCCGATCGCGCTCGTCGTCTCCTGGTACCTCGAGTTCCGCGACGGCAAGCTCGTCGTTCATAATCTGTCGCCGGCCGATGCGCGGCGGCGGCGCTTCAGTCATACGTATCTTTCCGTCATCGGCGCTCTTGCCCTCGCCGGCGGCCTCGTGCTCGTTTACGACCAAAACGTCGGCCTGCCGAGCGTGGACAGCGACTTCGAGGTTGTTGCATCGGGGAGC
>JBFIQH010000306.1:0-2453 GCA_041609735.1 Woeseiaceae bacterium
CTCGAAAACTTCGGCAAGCACCCAGACCTGGTCCAGCTCGGCAATCGACATGATTTCCGTTGCCGGCGTGACGTAGATACCTTCCCGTACGCCGAGGTGCGCGATAAATCCGTCGGACTGCGCGAATACCTGGATGCGCTGCCGAACGCGGCGGTCCCGCGCCAGCCGATCGATTTCGGCCTGACTCACACCGAGTGCCAGCAGCCGTTGTCGCGACGCATCGGCAAGGCCTTGTACCGCGCTTCCCAATGTCGCGAGAAACTCTTCCTGGGCGTTGACCAGCGTGGGGGAATAGAGCTCGAAAAGCACCTGGCCCTGCGTAACCGGATCGCCCGTGGCATTGACCGCGAGCTTTTCGATCCAGCCATCTACCCGGGTGTGAACGTGGTGAAGCGTATCTTCGTCGTAGCCTACGTAACCCACCGTTTCGATGCGTCTGGATAATTCGCCGCGCTCGGCGGAAGCCGTGCGGACGCCGAGCTTATTGACGATGGCGGGGTCGATCGACACTACGTCGGGCCCGTCGGTGCCTGCGTCGTCCGCGTAGACCGGCACCAGGTCCATACCCATCGGGGATTTGCCGGGCTCATTGCGCCGAAAATTCGGGTCCATGGGCGCGACCCAATACAGAATCTCGCGCTCGCCAACCGTGGTCTTGCCGGAGCCGTCGCCGCTACCAGCCGACCCGAAGCGGCCAGCGACGAAATCGACAATCAGAGCCGCCGCGATTGCGGCGACGATAATAAGAAGTTTCTTCATTGGGGAAGTCCTCCCAGGTTCGCAATCACCGCATAGCTTTGCGCTCGCTCGGATTGCAGGCGAACGACATCCAGCTGCGCGTTCAGCCGATCGATGACGCCACGCATGACATCGGCGAAGTCGCCGGCGTCGCTGCGGTAGGCATCGAGCGCCGCGCTCGCCTGATCGTCGGCCAGGATGAGGATGCGCTGTTCGTAAAGATCAAGTCGGCGATCGAGTTCCCGCCAGCGGGCGAGTTCCGTCTCGAGCTGGCTTTCGAGCCGGCGCAACAATTCTTCGCGGGACTCGATCGCTGCGCGGCGCTCGCTCAGTGCGGCGGCGAATCGCCGGTCCTGGCGATTCTTGCGAAAGACCGGCAGGTCGACGGTGACGGAGAGGCTGACGAAATCCGAGCGCGGGCTGCCGTCGGGCAACAAGCCGTCGCGATAGCCGTAGCCCAGGTCGACCGCCCACCCCGGTTTGTAGCGTTCCTCGGCGAGGCGAACCCCGGCCTCGCGCGCATCGATCCGTGCACCTGCCGCTTGCAGCGCGGGATGCTGCGACAAGTGCTCACTCAGAAACCCGTCGTCGGGCAGGCCCGTCCACGCCGGGAGCCGCTGTGCGATGGCTCGCCGCGACTCGTCACCCACCCATTGCGACAGCGCGGCCCGCGCCCGTGCGCGCTCCTGTTCGATGCCGATGAGGCGCTCGTCGAGGCGGCTCAGTTCGAGTTCCGCGCGAAGAACGTCCTGCCGGTTTTTCTTGCCGACGGAATAGAGTGACCGTGCTACCGTCACCAGGTCCGCGAAGTACGGCCGGGATTCGGTCACGACCGAGTGCGCCCGGTCCCGGTACCAGGCATTCAGCCAGGCTTTGCGTACGGATGTCAGCACATCGCGCCGGCGCCCGTCCGCGCTCTGCCGCATCTCCGCCGACATCGAGCGAAACTGCTGTGTGCTGAGCGACCGGGTCTTGCCGGGCGGAAACGCCTGGCGAATGCCAAGCTGACCCTGCGTCATGCCCTCGGTCGTGAAACCGCCGGATTCCAGTGGAAAATTGGCGAGGCCCAGCCGCAGGGTCGGGTCGGGTAATTGCCCGGCAGCGACAGCCTGTTCCGCGAACGCGTCGGCCGTGGCCGTCAACGCAGCCTGCCCGGGCTCGGCGTCGAGCGCTATTGCTTCCGCTTCTTTCAGTGTAAGCGGCAGGCTCTGCTGGGCGGCTGCAGGCGTCACCAGGCAAAACGACATTAACCCGGCGGCGAGATACACACGCCAGGCTGGCGGGAATTTATTCGGGTGGGGCGCCGCCCCACGGATTGTACACATCAAAACGATCTCCTTCGTGAGTCACCGACAAGAACCGGTTTCGCGCGAAGAGATCGTTAATCCAGATAGACGCAGTAGAGAACGTTGAGAGGAGTCTGATTGCCGGGAGGCGGACTTCGGGCGGGATACCAGCCGATCTCGGCCGCAGATCGACTCGGTGAAACCTGCGCAACGCCCGGGTGAATGGCCAACGTCACATCACTCGGTGCATCCTTGAGCTTCAGCTCGGCGTTGCGGCCGTCGTACTTGAAATCGTCGATCAGGCTGCAGTCATCTGCGCTCGTTGCGCATGGCGCTTCGTCCATCGCCGACGACTGCATTGATGACGCGTGACCGCCATGTTCGCTCGTGTGTGCTGGCGGACAATGGGGGCATTCATGCTCGTCCGGC
>JBFIQH010000307.1:0-2344 GCA_041609735.1 Woeseiaceae bacterium
AATCGCGCTCGGCGCGATCCTTTATCCCGCGCTGCAGCATGACGGGTACCCGGACAAGTTCAATCTGGGCCTCGTGACGTCTTCAGGCAGCCTGGGCCTGCTGTTCGCGCCGTCGCTGCCGTTGATACTTTACGGCGTCGTAGCAGAGATCTCGATCGAGGACCTGTTCCTCGCGGGAATCCTGCCGGGGCTGGTCATGCTGGTCATGCTGTCGGGCTACAGCCTGTGGGTCAATCGCAGCATACGGCAGCCACTGAGCGCCTTCTCGTTTCGTGAACTCGGCGCCGCGTTGCGCGAGGCAATCTGGGAGCTGCCGCTGCCGATCGTCGTACTCGGTGGCATTTATTCCGGCTTTTTCGCAGTCTCCGAGGCCGCCGCAATCACGGCACTTTACGTGCTTATCGTCGAAGTGTTCATCATGCGCGAAATTCGTTTCGACGAATTGCCAAACATTATTCGCTCATCGATGGTGCTGGTGGGCGGCATTTTGATCATTCTCGGCGCGTCGCTGGCGTCGACAAACTACATGATTTCGGCAGGCGTGCCGGAGATGCTGTTCGGCATCGTCGAGTCGATGGTGTCGAGCCAGGTGACGTTCCTGTTGCTGTTGCTCGTGTTCCTGCTGATCCTCGGGGCAATACTCGACATTTTCTCGGCGATCGTGCTCGTCGTGCCGCTGATACTGCCGATTGCTGCCGGCTACGACGTCAACCCGATCCACCTCGGCATCGTCTTCCTCGCCGCGATGCAGCTCGGCTACCTGACGCCGCCGGTCGGGCTTAACCTGTTCATCGCCAGCTACCGCTTCGAAAAGCCGATCATGCACGTCTACTCGGCAACGTTCCCGTTCCTTGTCATACTGCTACTGTCTGTCATCCTGATCACGTTCTGGCCGCAGTTGTCGCTATGGCTGGTGCCGGGTCAGTAACGGTCCGGGAGGACGCTATGTTTCGCTGGTTATTTCTATTGGCCTGCCTGTTCGCACTGCCGGCGCGCGCCGGTGTCGATCTCGCTGACATCCGCCTGCCGCCGGGATTCAGCATTGACGTGTATGCCGAGGTGCCGAACGCTCGCTCGCTGGCGCTTGGCCGCGACGGTGTCGTCTTCGTCAGCAATCGCAGTGCCGATTCGGTCTACGCCGTGATCCCGGGGCCCGGTGGCCGGAATCGTGTCGTCGAGATAGACGACGACCTGTCGACCCCGAACGGCATCGCCTATCGCGACGGCGATCTCTACGTCGCCGAGATCGCACGAGTCCTGGTTTACCGCGACATCGACAAGCGCCTGAACAATCCTCCGCAACCCGAAATTCTCGACATCGACCTGCCGTCCCGCAGCCACCACGGCTGGCGATACATCGGCTTTGGCCCTGACGGCAAGCTGTACATCAGTATCGGTGCGCCGTGCAACGTTTGTGACGAAGAGGGGTTCGCCGAAATTATCCGTCTCAACGCCGACGGCAGCGAGCGCGAGACGGTCGCGCGCGGCGTTCGCAATTCGGTCGGATTCACGTGGCACCCGGAGACCGGGGAGCTTTGGTTCACCGACAACGGACGCGACATGATGGGCGACGATATTCCAGCGTGCGAACTGAATCGCCTCGGCGAGACCGGCCAGCACTTCGGCTTCCCGTACTGCCACGCCGGCGACGTGCCCGATCCAAAATACGGCAAGGACATGAGCTGCAGCGACTTCGTGCCCCCGGTGCAGAAGCTGGGCCCGCACGTCGCGCCGCTCGGGCTCGCGTTTTACACCGGTGAGCAGTTCCCCGAAGCCTATCGCGGCCAGGTTCTGATCGCGGAACACGGCTCGTGGAACCGGTCAAAGAAAATAGGCTATCGCATTACGCTGGTGCGGCTCGACGGCGACGAGGCCGTCAATTACGAGACGTTCGCCGAGGGCTGGCTAAACGGGCAGGAGACTCGTGGGCGCCCGGTCGACCTGCTCGTGCTGCCCGACGGCTCGTTACTCGTCAGCGATGATTTCGACGACAAGCTGTACCGGATCCGGTACGAGGTTGATACCGATGAGTAAACGCAATGTACTGGTCCGTTTCTTTAGCGCGATCTGGCGTGCGCTGGACGGGCTGCGCAAGGTACTGCACCTCGTCGTGCTGCTGTTTCTCTTCATGATCGTCTTTGGCGCCATTTCCGGCACCGCGCCGGTGCTACCGCAGCAGGCCGTGCTCGAGATTGCGCCGGCCGGTTTTCTCGTCGAGGAATACCGGGGAGACCCGTTCGACCGCGCCCTCGAGGAGCTCGTCGGCGACACGCCACCACAAACGGTCGTGCAGGATGTCATCGACGCGCTGGACTATGCGCGCAACGACGATCGCATCGCGGGC
>JBFIQH010000308.1:0-2321 GCA_041609735.1 Woeseiaceae bacterium
CTGCGCTGGGGGCTGATTCCGTTCTGGGCGAAAGATCCGTCGATCGGCAATCGCATGATCAATGCGCGGGCCGAGACGGTCGCCGAAAAGCCGTCTTTCCGTGCTGCTTACAAGCACCGCCGCTGCATCGTGCTGGCTGACGGATTTTTCGAATGGCAGCGTGACGGCAGCGTCAAGACGCCGTGGTACATTTCGCAAAAGAACGGTGAACCGATGGCGATCGCGGCGCTTTGGGAGAACTGGCACGACACCTCGTCGGACGACCATGTGCAGTCGACGACGCTGATCACAACGGCCGCGAACGACTTCATGTCGTCGCTGCACCACCGCATGCCGATGATCCTCGATCCCGCTGCCGTCGATGACTGGCTCGGAGGCGACAACGAGATGATCGAACACGCAACGAACCTGAGCCCGCCGCTGCGCGCATGGCCGGTCGACCGCCGTGTCAATAACGCCCGCAACCAGGGCGAAGAGCTGATCGAACCGGTGGGAAAGATACGCGAAATGTAAGAGGGCCTTCAGGCCCTCCTACCGCGGGAAATACCGCGACGGCATCATTGCAACGACGAGCGTCTCCGGCCCGCCGTGCACGCCGAACGCGGTGCCGAGCTCGGTGATGCTGAGGCGCTCGATATTCGAAATTTCCGCGCGCAGGCAATGTTCCAGTTCGGTTGCCTGCTCTGGGCAGACGGCGTGGCCGATCAGCACCGTCAATGGCCCATCATCGCCGACACGTCGGGCGATGTAGCGTGCGAATCTCGTCAGCCGCGCACGGCGGCCAACAAGAAACCCGGCGGTCCCGATGCGCCCGTCCTGCGTCGAGCGAATGACGGGAGTCAGGCGCAGCAAGTCGGCGATCGTCTTGATATAGCCCGGGATGCGTCCGCCGCGCACGGCGTAGTGCAGGTCCTTGACGACGGCGAATGTGCGTGTCGCGACGATCGCCTCGTGAAGGCGTGCCAGCGTGTCTTCCGCAGTCATGCCGGCACCAGCACATTCGGCCGCGAGCATCGCGACGAGTCCCTGGCCGAGCGACGCGCTGCGGGAGTCGACGACGTGGATTGTGCCGGGCGCGTCGACACGTTCGGCGGCCGATTCGGCCGCCTGCAGCGTGCCGCTGACCCGTGCCGTCACGTTGATCGATATGACGTCGGAAAAATGGCTGGCGAGAAACTGCAGCTGCCGCCGGAAGTCGCCGGGTGACGGTTGCGAGGTCGTCGGGTGGTCGGGATTCGTCGCCAGCTCGTGGAAAAATTCCTCGGTCGTGATGCTGACCTTGTCGAGGTAACCGCGGTCGCCGAACTGTATCCGGAGCGGCACCATGTGAATATCGAGTCGTTCCATAGCGTCGTCGGGTATGTCCGCAGCGGAGTCGGCAATGACCGCGAAGCGGCGCGCGTCGTTGTGGCTGCTGACGTGTTGCCGATGCATGTCGTCGGCTTTCTGTGCGCTGACGTCGCCGAAATTCCCTGCGAGTTCGAACACCGCATCCGGGTCGTCGACGTGAATATGAATCTTGGCCTTGCGCTTCGTGCCGGCCAGCACCAGCGAGTCACCCAGCTGGCCGAGAGACTCGCGCAGTTTGCGGCGATCAATATCGGTGCCGGTCACGATGCACTCGGTGCAGAATCGGTATGCGGACTCTTCGCCGTCGGCCGAGGTGTCGAAAGACAGCTCCTCGTCGAATAGTGCGCCGAGGTCCGGCCGCGGTGCGACGCGGCCATGCAGGATAACGTCCGCCATGCCGGCAAGCATCGTCGCAAAACCTTTTGCGCCCGCGTCGACAACGCCGGCCTTCTTCAATACCTCGAGCTGGTTCGGCGTTTCAGCGAGCGCCACCTCGACGCGCTCCAGCGCATTGCCGAGCACGGTCCTGAAGTCCTGTTCGCGAACGTCGACAGTTTGGCGGCGCAGGCTCGACGCAAACGCCGATATCACGGACAGGATCGTGCCCTCGCGCGGCTTCGACAGCGCGTCGTGCGCGTATTCACTGCCAAGCAAGACGGCCTTGCTGAAGGTGTAGGTCGTAAAGCGGCTGATTTCACCGGCGGAGTCGCTGACGCCCTGGAAGAACTGCGCGACAATCGCGCCGGAGTTGCCACGCGAACCGTCGAGCAGCGCGTCGGCAACCCTCGCGAGCATCGTGCCGAGATGCGGGTCCTCGTCGGCTGCGAGTACCGGTAGTGCTGAACCGAGCGACAGGCTGAGATTGGTGCCGGTATCTCCATCGGCCACCGGGAATACGTTGATGCGGTTCAGGAGGTCCTGCTCACCGATGACGCGGTGGATGCCCGACGTCAACGCGAGCGCCAGCGCGC
>JBFIQH010000309.1:0-2284 GCA_041609735.1 Woeseiaceae bacterium
AGTCGACTACGAGGTCATCCGGTCCGCGCAGCATGAATGGCGGGTTCCAGTATGCGTTCGGGTGCTGGAACAGGCTTTTCGGCGACGCGTAGCGTTCGACGCACTCGGTGTACAGCACCTCGACTTTTCCTGACGATGGATCGTACTTCTGCAGGCTGCCGCCGCAATAGGTGCTCGGTTGGTTTCCGCCGACCAAGATTTGCTGGGTTTTGGAAACCGGGATGGGCATCCAGTCGAAGCCGCCGCTGTTGCAGATATACAGGCAGTTGTCGGGGCCGACGGCGAGGCCGTTCGGGCCGCCGGGCAGCGATGCCAATACCTCATTCTTGCCGCCACCGGCAGGCACTCGAGTCAGCGTCTGGCCCATGATCTCGACCAGAATGATGCTGCCGTCGGCGCAGTGGACCGGGCCCTCCGGGTACTTCAGTCCGGCGGATACTACTTCGACCGCCGAGTTATCAAGCGTTGGCATGCTGTTCCCCTTGTTGTCGTTCTTGTTGTTGTTTCTTATTCGATCAGCGCGAGCTTTTTTAGTCCCCCGACAAACGGTTCCGCGTTCTCCCTGCCGCCGACGATGCGGTATACGTTTTCAGCGTACAGTTCGGTCGTCAGGAACGGGTTGATCGCGAGTGCGTCCTCTATCGCCCGCGTTGCTGCCGCACGATCGTCGCGCAACCCGTAGATGTTCGCCATGACAAAATAATTGTGCACCCAGCCCGGCTGGCCTATCAGGCTTTTTTTCGCGTGCTCGAGCGCGTCGTCGTTGTTGCCGAGCCGCTGCTCTGCGAGCGCGAGGAAAAAGTACCAGTAGGGCCCCGACGGGTGTTCGGGCGCCGTTGCGAAATTCTCGCGCACCAGCTGCAGGCCTTCTTTTGCACCCTCCTCGCCGCCGGTCAGCGCGAGCAACAGTGCGAGGTAGCCGCGCGAGATCAGGTTCAGCGGCGCCATCTCGACGACGCGCCGCAGCGCGCGCTCGGCGCGCCGGCTTTCGCCGAGGTTCTGCCAGACGACGCCGGCATTCTCGAGCACGTCGATGTCGTTCGGTGCCTGCTGATAGGCAATCTCGATCTGCTTGCGTGCCTCTTCCGCGCAGGCGTCGTAGTCCTGGCAGATGCGCGTCGTCATCTGCTGCGCGAGCAGCATCGCGAGCGCCGCCCTCGCGTCGTGGTAGTCCGGGTCGATCTCCAGCGCTTGCCGCAGCAGCTCGCAGGCGTCCATGATCCCTTGCGGCGTGAAGTTCGTCAGCCAGAAGTGATAGGCCTTCTGTACGAGACCCCAGGCGTCGAGCTGGTAGCCTTCCGCCTCTGCGGTCATTATCGTTGCCGCGAGTTTTACCTCACCGAGGACGGCAGCGACGATGCATTTCGCAATGTCGTGCTGGACCTCGAACAGGTCCTCGATTTCGCGGTTATACGTATGAGCCCAGATTTCCGCGTCTTTTTCCACGTCGGTCAGTTGCGCGATGACGCGGATACGATTGCCCGCCCGGCTCAAACTGCCGGCGAGCACGTAGCGGGTGTTGAGCTGCTCGGAAACTTTCTGGATGTCTGCTTCACCGCTTTGAAACCGGTAGGACGACAGCCGCGAGCTGACGCGAATCTTCGGCACCATCGTGACATACGCGATGACCTCTGACGTGATGCCGGCGGCCATGAACTCGTCGTCCTCGTTGTTCGACAGCGTGTCGAACAGCAGCACCGCCAGCGAATAACGCTTGTCGTGCAGGGGTTTCGCGGATTTTGCGACGTCCGGCGCCGAATCGGCTGCAGCGTCTTTGTTGCGCTTCGCCGCCCTGTCCAGTATCGGCGCCAGCACAAAGCGCAGCCCACCGTAGATCAGGCCGACAATGACCGTCAGCGCCGCAATCGCGGACAGTGCTGCCTCATTTTCAGTGAGCCAGCGAACGAGGGAATCGACTATTTGCACGCTTAATAACTTCTTGTTTTTGTTTGCGAAGTATAGACCAGTTACCAGACACAAACATGCATCGGCACGATCCACGCCATTGATAGCAACGAAACCGGCCCCATGTTTGGCGACTGCTATTGGAGGTCATCATGCAAGCCATTCGACGCGCCAACGATCGCGGCCACGCCAGCCTCGGCTGGCTCGACAGCCGCCACAGCTTTTCTTTCGGCCAGTATTACGATCCGCAGCACATGGGTTTCGGGCCGCTCAGGGTCATCAACGAGGACTGGATCCAGCCGGGCCAGGGCTTCGGCATGCACGGCCACCGGGACATGGAGATCATCACCTACATCATCGACGGTGCGCTGGAGCACAA
>JBFIQH010000310.1:0-2269 GCA_041609735.1 Woeseiaceae bacterium
CAGCTTGCGCACCTCGTCCATCGTCGTGATGTCGCGGATGATGCGATCCTTGTTGGACGCCGCCAGCAGCGCTTCGATCTCCGGCATAAGCCGGTCACGCATGCCCGGCTCGGCGCGAACGATATAGCGCACGAACTCGGATGGCCGTTTCTGCGGCACGAGCATCGTTCGCTCGACGCCGGTCCAGGTCGGCCACGGTGCCTGCAGATTTTTGATGACACCGACGATGTTTACCGGATCCGTATCGTTTACGTACATCGTCTTGCCCACATACGAGCCGGTCTCGTCCGGCCACATCTCCTTGCCCAGCGCTTCGGTGATGATCCCGTAGGCAGGCCAGGTATTGTCGTTCTCGATCGACCAGGCGACCTGGTCAGGCGAGAAGTTCCTGCCGTCGATGATGTCGACGTCGAAGGTCTCGGCGCCGTGCTCGTCGACGAAGTAAATTGCCGCACCGACCGATTCAGGTCCCTGGTTGCCGGGCTCGAGCGCCAAGGCCATAGACCAGCCGCCCTGGCGCAGCGGAAACGAGTTCGACGCGACGGCGTTGACGACGCCGGGCACGTTGCGAATCAGGTCGAGGTCCTCGTCAATGAGCGCCTTGCGCTGCTCGCGTTCGTACTCGGTGAACAGTACGCTCGCAAACGCAATCGTATTGTCTTCGTCGATACCGCTGTCGCGGGCAAGCCGCGCCGAGCGCTCCTGGATGATGCCGAAGGCGTTAACCATGATCGTCAGCGTCACGGCTATCTGCAGCGCGATCAGCACGAAGCCGGATTTGTTGCGGAGCATCGCGCGCCAGATCGGTCCAATATCCATCGTTAGTCTCCTGGATCCTGTCTACTGAATGCGCAGCGTGCTGGCCGGTGAAACGCGGCATGCCTGCCACGTCGGGTACAGCGCTGCGCCGAGTGCCGATACGATCGCAAGCACCACCGCGAGCCCGACCATTTCCCAGTCCATCGTGACAAGGTAGGAAATGAAGTCGTATCCCGAGAACACGTTCTCGATGCCGCGCAGGCCGAGCCAGGTCATGCCGATGCCGGCAATGCCGCCGGCTACGCCGATCATGCCGGCCTCGACGATGTACTGTTTGAACAGCTCGGCCTTGCTGGCGCCGAGCGCGCGCCGCAGGCTGATGTCGTTGCTGCGGCGCACCACTTTGGCGAGCAGCAGCCCGATCGTGTTCAGCAGGCAGACGACAAGAAACAGCACCGCGAGCGCCAGGAGGACCGATACCGTGTCATCGACGACTTCGCGATTCACCATCCATTCGGCCGGGGTGCTGAGGCGGTTGTTCAGCTCGCGCGGGAAGCGGCCGAGCCCCTTCTGTTCCATGACATAGTCGTCGAGAAACTGTGCATACGCTTCCCGGTTCGCCTCGTCGGTCAGCTCGACCCACATCTGGATCCAGATGCATTCCGACGCGAGGTAGCCCTCGTAACCGCCTTCCTCCGGCGGCTTCCAGCAGCTGTTGTTGCCGGAACTGCCCCATTCGCCGGACACGGCGACCGAGAACGGCGCGAAAATGTCTTCCGGCCCCTCGAATGGGTTGTTGTTCACGTCATAAAACTTGGGCACCGGGTGCCATTCGTCGAGCACGCCGACGATGCGATAGGGCTCGTTGTTCATCATCAGCATACGGCCGGTCGAGTCCTCGCCGCCGAAGAGCCGCTCGTTCATCGATTTCGAGAGCACAACGACCCGTTCCTCCGCGCGGTCGGCTTCCGCATCCCAGCCGGAGCCGTACATGAACGGCACGTCAAACATCGCGAAAAAATCCGCCGAGGTGGCGCGGACCAGCTCCTGAAACGGCAGCACGCCCTCGCCCTCGGGCTGCACGACGCGGTCCGACTTGAAGCTGATGACCTGGCGGTGCGCGCGGCCTGCCTCGAGCAGCGCCGTCGCGTCGAGATAGGTGACCTGTTCCGGCGGCTCGTTCGGCTCCTCGTACGGATCGTTCGGGTTCCAGTTGTCGAGCTGCACGTGATACAGCACGTCATTTTTGTGCTCGATAGGGTTGTCGGCCATGACGTGACGTACCGTGACGATCGTCATGCAGGCGCCGATGCCGATCGCGATCGCCGCGACCATCAGCGTGCTGAGCGCCCAGTTGCCGCGAATACTCAGTGCACCGAGTTTCAGGTAGTAAGGAAACATCCGGATCTCCTGTTACGCGTTGGCGGCTGTTGCGAAGTGCAGCGTCGGCGGGCCATCGTGAATATTGCCGTCGCGGACAAACAGGTTACGGTTGGCGCGTGTCGCCAGC
>JBFIQH010000311.1:0-2242 GCA_041609735.1 Woeseiaceae bacterium
AGGGCCTGTACACACCGCCCGCCATCCCCGCGGCCAGTTCAAGACGCCGATCAGGCATCAAGATCCGGAATCAGGTCACTCTCGAGATTGGCAATCATGTCCTTGAGCAAAAGCTTGCGCTTCTTCAACCGCCGAATACGCAGCTGATCGACCATCGGGTCGTGCTGCAGCTTGTCGATCAGGTAATCGAGATCCCTGTGACTAACGCGCAATTCGCGCAGCCGCTCAATTCGCTTGAAGGTGTCGGTATCGACTTCGTCAGTCATGGAAAGTTCATGCTACTCGCGGCCGGGCAACAGCGCCAGCCAGTCGCGGTCGCCGGCGCCGATAACGACGAACCAGGGGTTCAGGATGTCTTCCTTCGTATTATAGGCCAACGGCCGGCCGTCAATTTCAACGACTGCGCCGCCGGCCTGTTCGACGACGGCCTGGGCCGCGGCGGTATCCCATTCTGACGTGGGACCGAGGCGGGGATAAACGTCGGCGCCTCCTTCGGCAACGACGCAAAACTTCAGCGAGCTGCCCATCGGCACCAGGTCGAAATCCCCGAGGGCATCGAGGAAGGCGTCGAGGCTCTTACCTCGATGCGAACGGCTGCCCACGACGCGGGCAGGGGAGGCGGACTTGTCGACGACCCGGATCGCCTCGCGGCCTTCGCCATCAATGCGGCGCTCGGCGCCGAGGCCCTCGCAGCCAATATAGGTCTTGCCGTGCACCGGCACGCGCACGACGCCGAATACCGGCCGGTGATTGTCGATCAACGCGATATTGACCGTGAACTCGCCGTTGCGGCTGACGAACTCCTTCGTGCCGTCGAGCGGATCGATCAGCCAGTAGCGGTCCCACTGACTGCGGACGGCGAAATCGGGCAAGCCCTGTTCTTCCGAAATAATCGGGATGTCCGGCGTCAGCTCCGCCAGGCCGGCAGCGATCGTTTTCTGCGAGGCGAGGTCCGCCTGCGTCAGCGGCGATTCATCGTCCTTGCTTTGAACGTCGAAGTCGGTGGCGTAGACTTTCAGGATCTTTTCGCCGGCCGCCGTCGCGAGCGCGACGACCGGTTCGACCAGGTCTTTTAAATTCATCAGCTCGTCCCGTGAGAAGCCGCGCAGTATAGAACAGTGAGTGACAATCCCAAAGACGCGTTACAGCGCTGCAAGACCCTGATGCTCGACATGGACGGCACAGTCCTGGACCTCGCATTCGACAATTTCATGTGGCTGACGCACGTACCGGAGCAGTACGCGGTGCGGCATTCGATCGATCCGGATGAGGCGCGTACCCGGCTTTATGCCAAGTTTCGCGAGATGCAGGGCAGCCTGGAGTGGTATTGTCTCGATCACTGGAGCGAGTACCTGGAACTCGACGTTGCCGGCCTGCATCGCGCCCAGAATCACCGCATCGGCTACCTGCCGGGAGCCGAGGATTTCCTGAGGACGGTGCGGCAACACGATATCCGCCTGCTGCTTGTGACCAATTCCCACTTCGACACCCTGGAAATCAAGGATGAGGTCACCGGCATCACGCAGCACTTCGACGGCATCTACAGCTCGCATTCATTCGGTGTGCCCAAAGAACGGCAGGCGTTCTGGAACCTGCTACGCGAGCACGAGGGGTTCGATCCCGAAACGACGCTGTTTATTGACGACACGGCATCGGTGCTTGACAGCGCGCGCGACTACGGTGTGTCGATGCTGCTGGAAATCACCCACCCGGATACGTCGCGCGAGGCGCAGAACAGCGGAAACTACGTGGGCATACCGGGCCTGCGTGCTCTCATCCCGGCCGCGTAGGAGCGGCTTCAGCCTCGATCGGTTGTGACCCTTTCGCTGCTTTCGATGCTGCGTCCGATCGTGTTGGCTAGCGGCTGCTGCGGTGGTGTGGTTTGCGGCCGCTGCGCGGTTTGCCGCCACCACTGCGTCGCCCCTGGGGTTTGCTGCGTGGCTTGTATTTCGGCTTCGTCAGCTGGGGCAGAATCGACGCGTCGTAGTTTGCGACCGGGATCTTGTGGCCGATGTAGTCCTCGATGTCGGGAATGGACATCGCGTAGGTCTCGCAGCCGAAGCTGATCGCGTCACCGGATGCGCCAGCGCGCGCAGTGCGGCCAATGCGGTGCACGTAATCCTCGGCGTCCTGCGGCAGGTCGTAGTTGATGACGTACTGCACGTCGGGAATGTGCAGGCCACGGCTGGCGACGTCGGTGCCGATCAGCACGGCGAGTTTGCCCTCCTGAAAGTCCATCAGC
>JBFIQH010000312.1:0-2228 GCA_041609735.1 Woeseiaceae bacterium
CGGCATTATTGGCCTGATGGCTACGGGCGGGTCGACGAATCATACGATACACATCGTTGCCATTGCGGCTGCAGCCGGCATCCGGGTCGACTGGAACGACTTCGCCGAACTGTCGTCGGTCGTGCCTCTGCTTGCGCGGGTCTACCCGAACGGCACGGCCGATGTGAACCATTTTCATGCGGCCGGCGGCCTCGGCTTCGTCATGCGCGAACTGCTAGATGCTGGACTGCTGCACGAGGACGTCACGACGATACTCGGCAAAGGCATGCGACGTTTCTGCGTCGAACCGTTCCTTGACGGCGATGCGCTGGCGTGGCGCGACGCGCAGGCGCAGTCGCTCGACACGGACATCCTGCGTCCGGCGAGCGAGCCGTTCGACAATGAGGGCGGACTGCGAATCGTCGAGGGGAGCATCGGACGCGCGATCGTCAAAGTGTCGGCCGTCGACGAGAAGTACTACCGGATCAAGGCGCCGGCGCGCGTTTTTCATACGCAGGCTGAATTTACCGAGGCGTTCAATGACGGCAGCCTGGAACAGGACTTCGTCGCCGTACTGCCGGGGCAGGGACCGAAAGCGATCGGCATGCCCGAGCTGCACAAGCTGACACCGTACCTCGGCGTGCTGCAGGGGCGCGGCTACAAGGTCGCGCTGCTGACGGACGGCCGCATGTCCGGTGCGTCCGGTAAGGTGCTGTCGGCGATCCAGGTGGCACCGGAGGCGCTGGCCGGCGGCCTGATT
Source organism: Woeseiaceae bacterium (assembly GCA_041609735.1). Lineage (GTDB taxonomy): Bacteria > Pseudomonadota > Gammaproteobacteria > Steroidobacterales > Woeseiaceae > UBA1847. The sequence continues at coordinate 740 of JBFIQH010000312.1, forward strand.
GGTAAGATACGCGACGGGGACATCGTCGAAATCGACGCGGATCGCGGCACCCTGTCCGTGACCGCCGATGACGATATCGATGCGCGCGAAACCGTGGCGATCGACTTGACGCCCAGCCACTTCGGCATGGGCCGGGAACTGTTCGCGGCTTTCCGGCACGCGGTCACCGACGCCGAAGCCGGCGCGACGATATTTGCATCGGACCGCTGAATCGACCGACGGCCGCGCGATGCGGACCCGCACCGGGTGTGAGAGCATAAGACGATGGCGAAAGCATCTCTTCTGATCGGCGACATCGGCGGAACCAACGCGCGTTTCGCGATGGCTGATGCGAAGTCGCCGGGCTTCTCGTCCGAACACACGCTGAAGTGCCGCGACTTCGCTACCGCCGAAGATGCGATGCACCATTATCTCGATGTCGTCGGTGCGCACAAGCCGACTGCGGTGTGCCTTGCCGCCGCCGGCCCTATCGTGGACGAGCGCGTGCGCTTCACGAACAATCCGTGGATCATCGAAGCCAGCGGACTGCGGGATACCTTCGATACCGCACACGTGCGGCTCTTGAACGACTTCGAAGCCATCGCGTATTCGATCCCGTTCCTCGGCGCCGATGATGCGCTACCGGTCGGGCTTCCGGATCCGGTTCCGCTCAACAGCGGTGATTTCACGATCGGCGTGATCGGGCCCGGCACGGGGCTCGGCGCCGTGGGCCTGCGCCGTTTCGGCGACGACTACATTCCGATCGTCGGCGAGGCATCACACGGCGGCTTTGCGCCGGAGAGCCAGGTGCAGGTCGACGTGCTTGTGCATCTGCGCGAGCGATTCGAGCGTGTCTCGAGCGAGCGGCTCGTGTCCGGGCCCGGCATCGAGAACCTCTACTGGGCGCTGTGTCGCATCCATGCCGAAAAACGTGCGCAGATCGCCGCGGCAGATATCTTCGCGGCCGGTATCGGCGAGGGCGACCCGCGCGCCAGCGAAGCCGTCGAGCTGTTTTTCGAGATTCTCGGCCAGTTTGCGGGAGACGTCGCATTGACGATCGGTGCGTTCGACGGCATGTACATCGCCGGCGGCATCGCCAAGCGTTATCCCGACAGGCTTGCCAACAGCCGCTTCCGCAACGGCTTCGAAAGAAAGGGCAGGCATCGCTCGCTGATGGAGCGCATCCCGACACAGTTAATTACCCACGAGCAGCCGGGATTGCTCGGCGCCGCGTACTGCGCAAGGCAGCTGGTCACGCGGCGTTAGCGCGCGCTAGGGCGTTTGCGCTGCAGCAGATCCTCGTACAGCGCAATCGTCTGGCGCACCGTTTCCTCGTTCGTGAAATCGTTGGCAATACGCGCACGCGCGGCTTCGCTAAAGCGCTGCCGCAATGCCGGGTCGCGGTACAGTGTCTCGAATGCCGTCGACAGCGCGCGGGCATCTTTGATCGGAACGACGAAGCCGCATTCGCCGTCGCGGACCAGTTCCGGACTGCCGCCACTGTCGGTAA
>JBFIQH010000313.1:0-2159 GCA_041609735.1 Woeseiaceae bacterium
GCGCCGCACATTACACGTGGACCGGCGCTGGAAAAATCCATTGCGCCGCTGCGCTCCTACGTCTTCGAACCGATGCGCCACGGCAGCCTGTTCCTGGCCGGCGATGCCGCGCACATCGTGCCGCCGACCGGTGCGAAGGGCCTGAACCTCGCGGCGTCGGACGTCGCCTACCTGTCCGACGCCCTGATCGAGTGGTTCGACGGCGGGATAACCGGGGGCATCGACGGCTACTCGGAGCGGGCGCTGGTGCGAGTGTGGAAATCGGAGCGATTTTCGTGGCAGCTGACGAAACTGATGCATCGCTTTCCCGACGACGGGCCGTTCGAGCGGCGCATGCAGATCGCGGAACTCGAGTACATCGCGTCGAGCATTGCTGCACAGAAGTCAATCGCCGAGAACTACGTCGGCCTGCCGCTGTGACGAGAACGATATTGGACAAAACGATTTCACTCGCTATGGATTTCCTGCATCGATAGAACGACTATGGCGCCATCATGAAAGACAACGATAAACAACACTGTGTGATCGTCGGCGCAAGCCACGCGGGCAGCCAGGCGGCGCTGCGACTGCGCAAGCTCGGGTGGGCCGGCAACATCACGATCGTCGGCGAGGAACCGCACCTGCCGTATCACCGCCCGCCGCTGTCCAAGGATTACCTGAAGGGAGCCAAGACGGCGGACTCGATTCATCTCGCCGCCGAGGCCAATTACCAGACCAACGACATCGAGCTGCGCCTCGGCACGCGCGGTGAGGAAATCGACCGGGAGAATCGCAGGTTGCGCCTCGACGGCGGCAAGTCCCTGTCTTACAGCCACCTGGTGCTGGCCGTGGGGTCGAAGCCGCGCGAGCTGCCGCTGCCCGGCGCGAGCCTCGATGGCGTGCACTACCTGCGGAACATCGACGACGTCGATCGGATCCGGTCCGGCGTCAGGGCGGGCAGGCGCGCCGTCGTTATCGGCGGCGGCTACATCGGCCTCGAGGTCGCCGCGTCGCTGCGCATCCTCGGCATGGAGGTGACGGTGCTGGAGGCGCTGCCACGCGTGCTGCAGCGGGTGACCTGCGAGACGGTCTCGGAATTTTTCACCCGCGTGCACCGCGAGGAATCGGTCGAGATTCGCACCGACACGATGGTGTCAGCCGTGCTCGGCAACGGCAAGGTGAGCGGCGTAGAGCTGGCGAACGGCGAGGTCATCGAGACGAATCTGGTCGTTGTCGGCATCGGCATAGCTCCGAACACGTCGCTTGCCGAGGCCGCCGGCCTCGACCTCGACAACGGCATCGCCGTCGACGAGCATGCGCGCACCAGCGACCCGGCGATCTACGCAATCGGCGATTGCACGAGCTTTTACCATCCCCGCTACGGCCGCAAGGTCAGGCTGGAGTCAGTGCAGAACGCGAATGACCAGGCGATCGTGGCGGCGCAGGCCATCGCCGGTACGCCCGCGCCCTACGACACGGTGCCGTGGTTCTGGTCGGACCAGTTCGACGTCAAGCTGCAAATCGTCGGGCTGGCACAGGGCGCCGACGAGCAGGTCGTGCGCGGCGATCCGGCCGCCGGCCGCAAGATGTCGGTGCTCTACCTGAAAGACCGGAAATTGCTTGCGGTCGACGCACTCAACTGGCCGCAGGATTTCGTCTTCGGCAAGAAACTGATTCTCGAGAATGCGGAACTGAACGTTGAGAAGCTCTCCGATCCCGACGTCGCGCTGAAAGACGCCCGCGCGTAAGCGGCGCCCGGCTTGGGGCTTCGTGCCAGGCGTCACGCAAGTCACGCACGAACCTGGTCAGCAAGAAATGGGGACGTTCTGCTTTTTCACTGTTTTCAAAAAAGCAGAATGTCCCCAATTTGTTGTCGTTGCCGCCGTGACCAGGGCTCTAGGTCGACAAAATAGCGAATGCGATCCTGAGCGCGCGGAAATTCACTGGTCGGCTTGATCGATATATTTCTTGCGAATGAACCGGGCGAGGGGCTTCTCGATCAGGTAGGTGCTCGGAATTGCGAGCGCCATAATCATCGCGATAGCAATCCAGATCTGGTAAGGACATATCGCCGGATTAATCATGATGCTCACGTGCATGGCTATGAGCACGATGATCTGCCAGATGAAAATGGAGTAACCGGTTTCGCCGAGGAAGCCGGTGCCGGGCAGCGAAAAAAA
>JBFIQH010000314.1:0-2156 GCA_041609735.1 Woeseiaceae bacterium
CCCGTTTGCTGATGACCGAGGTCTCGGTCGGCAGTATCGCGCCACCGCCCGAGAGCACCTGCACACGGCACTGACCGCAAGTGCCACCGCCGCCGCACGCCGAAGCGACGTAAATGCCTTCCTCGGCAAGCCCCTGCATCAGTTTTACGCCGACCGGCATCGCGAGCTCGCGATCGTCGTTGACGACAACCGTTACGCTACCCGTCGAAACGAGCCGCGAACGCGCCGCCAGGATTACGATGACCAGCAGCGCAACGATCGCGGTAAACAGCCCGATGCCGAGACCGACTTCGAGCATATTCGACAGCATCGGCTTCAAAGCTGGATCCCGGAGAAACCCATGAAGCCGAGCGACATCAGCCCGACGATGATGAACGTGATGCCGAGGCCCTGCAGCCCGTCAGGCACATCGCTATAGCGCATCTTCTCGCGAATGCCGGCCAGCGCGATCAGTGCGACGGCCCAGCCGAAGCCACTGCCGAAGCCGTAGACGACACTTTCGGCCAGGTCGTACTGCCGCTCGACCATGAACAGCGAGCCGCCGAGAATCGCGCAATTGACGGTGATCAGCGGCAGGAAGATGCCGAGCGCGTTGTAGAGCTTGGGGAAATGGCGGTCGAGCGTCATTTCCAGGATCTGCACCAGCGCGGCGATCACGCCGATGTAGCTGACAAGCCCGAGGAAACTCAGGTCGACGTCGGGCAGGCCCGCCCACGCCAGTGCGCCGTCCCGCAGCAGGAAATCGTAAATCAGGTGATTCACCGGCACGGTGATGACCTGCACGGCGACGACCGCGGCGCCGAGGCCGATCGCCGTCTCGACCCGCTTCGATACCGCGAGAAACGTGCACATACCGAGGAAGAACGTCAGTGCCAGGTTCTCGACGAACGCCGCCTTGATAAACAGGTTGATGTAGGCGTCGATCACAGCACCTCCGTGCGGTGCACTTCATGAATCTGGTACTCGGGGCGCTCGACCTGTTTCGGACGCGCGGTCCGCACCGCCCAGATCAGCAGGCCGATGATGAAGAACGCGCTCGGCGGCAGCAGCATCATGCCGTTCGCGTGATACCAGCCGCCGTCGGCCGCCAGCGGCAGAATCGGATAGCCGAGCAGCGTGCCGGCGCCGAACAGCTCGCGCGTCGTAGCGACAATGATCAGCACGACGCTATAGCCCAACCCGTTGCCGAGCCCGTCGAGAAAGCTCATGCCGATGCCGTTCTTCATTGCGAACGCCTCGGCGCGGCCGAGGATGATGCAGTTCGTGATGATCAGGCCGACGAACACCGACAGCTGCTTACTGGTCTCGAACGCGAAGGCCTTCAGCGTTTCGTCGACGACGATGACGAACGACGCAATGATCGTCATCTGCACGATGATGCGGATATTGTTCGGGATGCGATGCCGGATGCTGCTGATCGCGGCGCCCGACATCGCGGCAACGCTCGTCAACGCGATGCACATCAAGAGCGCCGGCAGCAATGACGTCGTCACCGCCAGCGCCGAGCAGATGCCGAGCACCTGCAGCGTGATCGGGTTGTTGTCGACGATCGGGTCGATCAGTACCTTGCGCGTGTCAGCCATCGCCCTCTTCCTTTGCCCCCAGTTTTTCGAGATACGGCCCGTAGGCATGCGGACCGATCCAGTACCTCAGCAGCCGGGACACGCCCTGGCCGGTCAGCGTCGCCCCCGACAGCCCGTCGACCTGGTATACGGCTGACGGCCCCCCGGCCACCTTGCCGCGAACCACTTCCAAGCGCGGCTCGCCGTCGTCGCCATACAGTTGCTTGCCGGGCCACTCTGCGAGCCATTCCTCGCGTTCGATCTGGTCACCCAGCCCGGGGGTTTCGGCATGCTCGTAAAACCGCAGACCCTGCACGGTGCTGCCGTCCGCGCTCAGTGACAGGTAGCCGTACATCGTCGACCACAGCCCCTTGCCGTAAACCGGCAGGATGACCTGCTGGACGGTATCGCCGTCCATGACCCGGTAGACCGGCATCATCGTCGCGCGGCGCTGTATGCCGGCGAGGTCGAGTGCGTCCGGAATGACAACGCTGGAATCCGGGTCGTTCGCTGCCGCGGCAACGTCAAAGCTGCGCGCGTCCAGCGTCGTCACGTAGTCGCCGCTCGCAAGCTCGACGAGCTGTGCGTCGATCG
>JBFIQH010000315.1:0-2130 GCA_041609735.1 Woeseiaceae bacterium
ACGGTGGCGGTTGTCGCTACGAATATTCCGGCGTTCTACGAGTCGATGTTCGGAATCCCTGCCTGCGGCGCAGTCATCAATCCGATCAATATTCGCCTGGACGCCGACGCGATCGCCTTTATCCTCGACCACGGCGAGGCGAAGGTTGTGATTTCGGATACCGAGTTCGCGCCCGTCATGCGCGAGGCGTTAGTGAAGGCTTCGGTCGAACCCATAATCATCGATATTGCAGATGAGGCAGCACCCTGTCACGAACGCATTGGTGAGATCGAGTACGAGGAATTCATCGCAACGGGCGACCCGGAGTATGCGTGGACGCTGCCCGTCGACGAGTGGCAGGCGCTGGCGCTGTGCTACACATCCGGCACGACCGGCAACCCGAAAGGCGTGGTGTACCACCATCGGGGTGCGTACCTGAATGCGCTGGGCAACATCCTCGCCTGGACGCTGCCGCAGAATCCGGTGTATCTCTGGACGCTGCCGCTGTTTCACTGCTGCGGCTGGTGTTTCCCGTGGTCCGTGGCTGCGCAGGGAGGAACGAACGTTTGCCTGCGGCGAATTGCCGCGGCGGATATCTACGCGGCTATCGATACAAACGATGTGACGCATTTTTGCGGCGCGCCGATCGTCCTGAACTTCATCGTCAACGCGACTGAGGAGGAAAAGCGACCCTTAAAGCAAGCGGTCAATGTCATGACCGCCGGTGCGGCACCGCCGGCGGCGATACTCGGCGCGATGGCCGACCAGGGTTTCAAGGTGACGCACGCGTACGGCCTTACCGAAGTTTACGGGCCGGCCACGTTCACGGCGCAGCAGCCGGGATGGGTCGACCTGACGGACGAGCAGCATGCCGAAATGAACATCCGCCAGGGCGTTCGCTACAATGTGCTGGAGGACCTCGACGTCATCGATCCCGAGACGATGCAGTCCGTGCCGCGCGACGGAGAGACGATCGGCGAAATCATGTTCAAGGGCAACGTGGTCATGCGCGGCTATTTCAAGAACAGGGCGGCGACCGAAGAGGCGCTGGCCGGAGGCTGGTTTCATTCCGGCGATCTGGGCGTCATGCATCCGGAAAACTACATTCAGATCAAGGACCGCTCGAAGGACATCATCATCTCGGGCGGCGAGAACATCTCCTCGATCGAGGTCGAGGAAGTGCTGTACAAGCATCCGCACATTCTCGAAGCGGCGGTCGTGGCACGACCGGATGACAAATGGGGTGAGACGCCGTGCGCGTTCGTGACGCTCAGACCGGATGCACCGGATGTGTTGGACAAGGAAATCATCGCGTACTGTCGCGAGAGGATCGCGCGCTTCAAGGCACCGAAGACGATCGTCTTCTGTGAGCTGCCGAAGACGGCGACCGGCAAGATTCAGAAATTCAAGCTCCGCAAGGAGGCCGAGCAGCTCGGCAGCCTGACATGATCCGAGGGGGACATTCCGGTTTTATGCGCATAATGTGCATAAAACCGGAATGTCCCCATCTCGCGGCGACGGACCTCGAACGATAATGTCTCTCGATCTACAGCCGAACTTGCAGGGGAAAAGGCTCGAGCTTCGGCCGCTCGGCCGGGAGCATTTTGATGCGCTGTACGCGGTAGCCTCGGATCCAGCAATTTGGGCACAACATCCGGCTTCAGATCGCCATGAGGAAGAGGTATTTCGGGAGTTTTTCGAGGGCGCAATGCAATCCGGTGGCGCGTTTGTCGTCGTCGAGCGCGCCACCGGCGAGATTATCGGCTCGACCCGATTTCACGGCTACGACCCGGACCGTCGCGAGGTCGAGATCGGCTGGACATTTCTGGCGCGCGACTACTGGGGAGGGGATTACAATCGCGAGATGAAGCAGCTGATGCTTGAGCATGCGTTCAAATATGTTGACAACGTCATCTTTCGAATCGGTGTGCAGAATTTTCGCTCACAACGCGCGACTGAGAAGATTGGTGCGAGCGGTACTGGCGTCACAGAAGACGCGGCCGGCAACGAAAGCTACGTGTATCGGATTACCCGTGCAGAGTTCAGTTGCTGAAGGGGGACATTCCGGTTTTATGCACATTATGCGCATAAAACCGGAATGTCCCCCCTTCACGCGGTATGCCTGAGGCCGGGCGGGTCGGCTGCGACGGG
>JBFIQH010000316.1:0-2111 GCA_041609735.1 Woeseiaceae bacterium
CCGGCGGTGCGCACGGCTTCGTGAATGACGATGCAGCGATTGGTCTTTTCAACAGACGCAACGATCTGCGCCGGGTCGAATGGGTTGAGAGTTGCCACGTCGATGACCTCGGCCTGGATACCGGCGTCCGCCAGGTCGTCGGCGGCCTCCAGGGTCTCCTTTGTCATCGCACCCCAGGTCACAAGCGTGACATCGCTACCGTCGCGCAGGACGAAACACTGGTCCAGCGGCAAAATTTGCCCGTCGTCCGGCACATCTTCCCGCACGGCGTGATAGAGCCGCTTCGGCTCCAGGAACACGACCGGATCGGGGTTCTGAATTGCAGCGAGCAGCAGGCCGTATGCCCGCTTCGGCGACGACGGGATCACCACCCGCAGCCCCGGTACATGGGCCAGCAGCGCCTCATTGCTCTCGGAATGGTGCTCGGGCGCATGCACGCCGCAACCATAGGGCGCGCGCAGCACCATGGGGCAGGTGAGACGCCCGCGCGTGCGGTTGCGCAGCCGCGAGGCGTGGCATTCCAGCTGGTCGATCGTCGGATAGATGAAGCCCATGAACTGGATCTCGGCCACCGGCTTGAGACCGGCTACCGCCATGCCGACGGACATGCCGGCGATCAGCGCCTCCGAAAGCGGTGTGTCGAGAACCCGGTCGCTGCCGAAGCGGTCAGAGAGACCGTCGGTTGCACGAAACACGCCGCCGTTGACGCCGATGTCCTCGCCCAGCAGGACAACGCGCTCGTCATCCTGCAGTGCCCGCGCCAGCGCCAGGTTCACCGCCTGGACCATGTTGACTTCAGGCATCGCGCGGCTCCCGGGTCGTGAGGAGCTTGCGCTGGTATGCCAGAGGCGCCGGCAGTTCATCGAACAGGTGATCGAACATACTGGTGGCCTCCTGTTCGGGCCACTCCAGGTAGGCAGCGGCAGCCGCTTCGACGTCGTTGCCGATTTCCGTCAGCAGCGCCTCCTCGTCCTCGGCGCTCCACCCGATCTTGCTGTGCAGAAACTGCCTCAGACGGCGCGCCGGTTCCTCCGTCCAGTGCTGCGTTACCTCGGCATCGTCCCGATAGCGGCTGGCATCGTCGACCGTCGTGTGATCGCTCAGCCGGTATGTGAGCGCCTCGATCATTGTCGGACCCGCGCCGCTTCTTGCCCGCCTGAGGGCTTCGTCAGCGACATGCCGCACCGCCACGACATCGTTGCCGTCGACCTGCACGCCATCTATTCCGGCGGCGATCGCCTTCTGTGCAAGCGTCTTCGCTGCTGTCTGCGCCGACCGCGGAACCGAGATCGCCCACTGGTTGTTGTTGATCACGAACACGACGGGCAGCTGCCATACGCCGGCCGCGTTGATCGCCTCGTAGAAGTCGCCCTTGGACGTCGCGCCATCGCCGCCGATCGCCACGGCCGCGGCGTCCTGCCCGGTATGCTTGAGTGCAAACGCAACGCCCACCGCGTGCGGAAAATGGCTGGCGACCGGAACGCATATCGGGAAATCATGTCGGGCATCGGCGAAGTCGCTGCCGCGCTCGTCTCCGCCCCAGTAGAGCAGCAGTTCTTCCATCCGCACGCCGCGTTGCAGCATCGCCGCCTGCTCGCGAAACGACGGCAGCAGCACGTCGGCATCGCGCATCGCCGCGGCAACACCGACACCGACGGCTTCCTGCCCGAGCGAGGATGCATAGGTCCCCAGCCTGCCCGTACGCTGCAGCGCAACCGCCTTTTCGTCGAACCGCCGGGTCAACAGGATCGCACGATACAGCGGAACGAGGTTGCGCGCATCGCGGGCGAATTCCGGCAAACTGCCTTCGCTTTCGCCTTTCGGGTTGAGGAATCGATGGCAGACGATCCCGTATTCCGACTTCGCTTTCATTGATGTCGATACCCTCGTGTCCGAAGGATGGAGCAATCAGTCGCGTTCGGGCGCCGTCGCCCGGTTGTCTTCATCGACATCGACTTCGCGTCGATCCAGTATGTCGCGCAGCTCGGCGACCCGGCTGCTCGGCGCGTGGTGCCTGAGGCTCGACATCGCATCATCGGCATTGAGCCATTCCAGCGCTTCGACGAGCTCTTCCTCGCTGCCTCCGGTCTTCAGGATCTCCAGCATCCTGC
>JBFIQH010000317.1:0-2076 GCA_041609735.1 Woeseiaceae bacterium
CCTTTTCGCCGTCGGTCGCGTCTTTCTCTTCGACGATGCGGGCGACGGTACCGTCCCTGCGGACGATGCGGCCGTAACCGGTCGGGTCGTCCATGTCGACGGTCAGCACGGACATGTCGTCGCTGCCCGTTGCGGCGATCAGTGCCGTCAATGTCCCGGGCCGCAGCAGCGGCACGTCACCGAACAGGATCAGCACGCGATTTTCGTCGGGAGTCTCCGGCATCGCCTGCATCACGGCATGTCCGGTTCCCAGCTGCTCGGCCTGTTCGGCCCAACGCAGATCGGTGCCGGCAAAGGACTGCTTTACGCGGTCGCCGCCGTGCCCGTAGACGACGCAGATGTCATCCGCGGCCAACACGTTCGAGCAGTTGATCACGTGCCACAACAGCGCCCGGCCGGCCAGCGACTGCAGAACCTTGGGCAGGTCCGAGCGCATGCGCGTGCCCTGGCCGGCGGCCAGTATGATGATACTCAACCCCAAGCTGTCGTCCCTCGAAAAGCCTTCCGTGACAGCCTGCGGATGATACAGGAAGTCCCGTGGCGCCACAGTTTCAGGCCCGGTTAAGGCGTTTGTCGTATGCTGTCCGAATGGTCCGTATCACGAGCCTTTTAATGTTGTGCGTCGCTGCCGGGTGCGGCGGCGAGATCTACGTCCGGGATGGCGTCACCGACGGCGACACCTTCTACCTGGCCGACCGCGCGTTCGCCGACGACGACCCGGTACTGCAGAGCTGGGTCACCTACAGCCTCGCCAGGAGCGCGTGCCAGCTCGACATTGGCGGCGACAACCCGGCACGCGAGTCCACCTACGGCTGCGAGTTCTCCGCCAGGCAGCTGCTCCTCGATAGCTGGCAACAGCATCGGGACGAGGACCCGGCGCTGGCGCACGAGTACCTCGACGACCTCTTGGCCGTGCGCCGGGCCGGCTTCCTCGACGAGTACGTCGTGCATTTTTTCGGCCGGCGGCAATGGCAGGTCCCGGCCGAAGTCGACGTGCCTGCATTCCGGCAGTGGCGCCGCGAACACCTTGCGGACCATCAACCGCAGACGCACATCATTGGTTCCTGGAACTTCGCGGAGAACGTCTCCGGCGACTGATCAGTCACCCGCGGTGGCTGAACTGAAACTGGTCATGAAGACCTCAGGCTCGGCTGATCAGGCTTTGTACAGCCGGGGCTCGCCGCACGAACAGCGAGCGATCAATAAGTTTTCAGCGCTTGGATTTCAGTTTCTGCGCGGCGCGGTAGCGCGCTTCGGCTTCGGCGAGTTCGGCCTGGGCTTTCTTCAGGTCCGTTTCGGTCATCGTGCCTTCGAGCGCTTTCTCGGCCTGCTGTTTTGCAGCGAGCGCCGCGGCCTCGTCGAGCTGGTCGCCGCGCAGCGCCGTGTCGGCGAGGATCGTGACGGCATGCGGCTGCACTTCGAGCATGCCACCCGTTATATAGAAGTGGACCATGTTGCCGTCCGGCTTCTCGACACGAACTTCGCCCGGGTTCAGCGCCGTCAACAACGGCGCGTGGCGCGGCGCGATGCCGACTTCGCCCATTTGCGCGGGCGCGAACACCATCTGCGCCTCGCCCGAGTGGATCTCGCCTTCGGCGGATACGATGTCGACTTGAATGGTGGCCATTGCTTGTCCTGTTCGACCTTAGGAGGGCCTTCAGGCCCGATCGATCGCGGCTGAAGCCGCTCCTACGGCATATTTGATTACGCGTATTTCTTCGCGTTCTCGACGGCTTCGTCAATCGTGCCGACCATGTAGAACGCCTGTTCCGGAAGGTGATCGTAGTCGCCGTTGACGATGCCGTTGAAGCCACGGATCGTCTCGGCCAGCGACACGTACTTGCCGGGCGAGTTCGTGAACACCTCGGCGACGAAGAACGGCTGCGACAGGAAGCGCTGGATCTTGCGGGCGCGGTTGACCTGCAGCTTGTCGTCTTCCGAAAGCTCGTCCATGCCGAGAATCGCGATGATGTCCTGCAGCTCCTTGTAGCGCTGCAGTACGGCCTGCACGCCGCGCGCGCAGTCGTAGTGTTCCTGGCCGATGATGTTCGGGTCGAGGATTCGCGACGTCGAGTC
>JBFIQH010000318.1:0-2043 GCA_041609735.1 Woeseiaceae bacterium
CCCGATGAATCCGCGGCCGATAGCTACGATCGAGTGCCCGCCGGTTACGAAGGCACTGTCTATGTCTGCCCGATGCACCCGCAGGTCCGTGATGTTCGAAATTCCGGCTGTCCGATCTGCGGCATGGCGCTGGAGCCGGAGCGTGCCGTTGCCGGCGAGGAGGATACGGCCGAACTGGATGACATGACACGACGTTTCTGGGTCAGTGTCGTGCTGACGGCGCCGCTGTTCGTTTTATCGATGGGAGAAATGATTCCCGGCTGGCCACTGCACGGCGTGCTGCCGGCCGCCGTCACCCTCTGGCTGCAGCTGGCGCTGGCGACGCCGGTCGTCCTGTGGGCGGGTTGGCCGTTCTTCGTGCGCGGATATCGCTCGGTGCGGACGCTAAATCTCAACATGTTTACGCTGATTGCGCTGGGTGTCGGTGTTGCGTTCGGCTACTCCGTGGTTGCGACGTTCGCACCCGGGATTTTTCCGGACGCGTTTCGGGACATGCACGGCAAGCTCGGCGTCTACTACGAGTCCGCCGCCGTCATTACGACGCTGGTGCTGCTCGGCCAGGTGCTCGAGCTGCGCGCGCGCAGCAAGACATCCGGTGCAATTCGCGGCCTGCTCGAACTGGCACCACCGACAGCGACGCGCATCGACGATGACGGCAATGAAACCGACGTGTCGCTGGACGACGTGCGCGAGGGTGACCGGCTGAGGGTCCGGCCCGGCGAAAAGATTCCCGTGGACGGCGAAATCATGGACGGCAGCAGCAGCGTCGACGAATCGATGATCAGCGGCGAGCCGGTGCCGGTCGAAAAACGCGCAGGCGACACCGTGATCGGCGGCACGGTCAACGGCAGCGGCGGGTTCCTCATGGTCGCGACGAACGTCGGTGACCATACGCTGCTGGCGCAGATCGTCAACATGGTCGCCGAGGCACAGCGCAGCCGGGCGCCGATCCAGCGGCTCGCGGACGTCGTTGCCGCGTGGTTCGTTCCCGCCGTCATCGCCGTTGCGATCATCACGTTCATCGTCTGGGCGATCGCCGGCCCGGCGCCGTCGATGGCGTACGCGGTAGTCAACGCCGTCGCCGTACTGATCATCGCCTGTCCGTGCGCGCTCGGCCTGGCGACGCCGATGTCGATCATGGTCGGCACGGGCAGAGGCGCGGAACTCGGCGTGCTCGTGCGAAATGCCGAAGCGCTGGAGACCATGGAAAAGGTCGATACCGTCGTGGTCGACAAGACCGGCACGTTGACCGAGGGGCGCCCGGCGCTCGTGACCGTTAGCCCGACGGGCGAAATTTCCGAAGACGAATTGTTAAGCGCGGCCGCAGCCGTCGAGATAGCCAGCGAGCATCCGCTGGCCGACGCTATCGTCGAAGGTGCGCGCTCGCGGTCACTGGATCTTGACGAGTATCAGCAGTTCGAATCCGTCACCGGGCAGGGGGCCAGGGCAATCGTGGCCGGCAAGCAGGTCGCCATCGGCAACGAGAAGCTGATGCATGCTGTCGGCGCGGCAGACAACGACGCGTTTGCAAGGGCAGAGGCGTGGAGAAAGGACGGCCAGACCGTGATGTTCGTCGCAATCGACGGGCGCCTCTGCGGTTTACTCGGCGTCGCCGACCCCATCAAGGATTCCACTCCCGAAGCGATCCGTCTGCTTCACGACGCCGGTCTGAAAGTCGTCATGCTGACCGGCGACAGCGAAGCGACCGCACGCGCCGTCGCCGACAAGGTCGGCATCGATACGGTGCACGCGAATGTGTCGCCCGAGGACAAGAACCGTATCGTGCGTGAGCTGCAGGAAAACGGCGCGATCGTCGCGATGGCCGGCGACGGCATCAACGACGCCCCGGCGCTGGCGCAGGCCGATGTCGGCATCGCGATGGGCACGGGAACCGATATCGCGATGGAAAGCGCCAGCGTCACGCTGGTCAGGGGTGACCTGATGGGCGTCGCAAAAGCGCGTGGCCTGAGCGCCGCGACGATGCGCAACATCCGCCAGAACCTGTTTTTTGCCTTCGCCTACAACACGGCGGGCGTGCCGATC
>JBFIQH010000319.1:0-1947 GCA_041609735.1 Woeseiaceae bacterium
CCAGCGTGAATAAATGCAGCCGCCATTTCATACTGGCTGTTGACGCCCTGCTCACGAAGAATCGCAACACGTGGCTTTGGCGAACCGCGCAGCGGCCGCACAATATCTTCGCCGATATCGAAACTCGCATACACCGACAGGCCCGGATCCCTGTCGTCGAGAATGCGGTCGAATTCCTGCCTGGCCGTTACCGGGTTGTCGCGCAGCGCCTGGATGCGGTAGCTCGTCGCCGACCATTCGCGCTGCATCGTCTTGCGATCCAGCGTCAACACGACCTCGTCGTCGCTGCGCACGGTCAGGACCGCGGCTTCCTCGATCCGGCCGATCGCCTCAGCGGCGATACCGTGCCGGTCCAGCACCATTTGCACCTGCGTCAGCTTCGACCTCTGTACCTGCACGACGGCACCGATTTCCTCGCTGAACAGGGCCGATATCAGCGCCCGGTTGTCGCCTTCGAGCATCAGCGAGACGCCGAGGCGGCTCGCAAATATCATCTCGGCAACAGTCGCCAGCAGTCCGCCATCGCTGCGATCGTGATAGGCGAGCAGCATGTCGCGCTCATTCATCTCCTGGATCGCGGCGAACAGGCGCTTCAGCATCTCGGGGTCATCGACGTCGGGCGCCTCGCCTCCGGTGCGCGTATACGCCTGCGCAAGACACGACCCGCCCAGGCGGTTCTTGCCGCTGCCGAGGTCGAACAACAGGAGGTAACTCGGTTCATCCACGCGTTGCAGTTCCGGCGTCAGGTGCCGGCGCACGTTCGTTACCGGCGCGAACGCGCTGACGATCAGCGACACCGGCGCAACGACGTCATACTGCTGCTCCCTGTCCGACCAGTTTGCGCGCATCGACAGCGAATCCTTGCCGACCGGAATTGCCACGCCAATCCTGCGGCACAGCTCGTCACCGACAGCCTTGACCGTGTCAAACAGCTTAGCGTCCTCGCCCGGATGTCCCGCCGCAGCCATCCAGTTGGCCGACAACCGGATGTCGCGAATGCTGCCGATCGGGGCTGCCGCAATGTTCGTGATCGCCTCCGCGACCGCGATGCGGCCGGAGGCCGGCGCATTCAGCACCGCCAGCGGCGTCCGTTCGCCCATTGCCATCGCCTCGCCGGTCTCGGCGCCGTAGCTCGTCGCCGTGATGGCGACATCGCTGACCGGCACCTGCCAGGGTCCGACGAGCTGGTCCCTGACGCTCAGCCCGCCGACGGTGCGGTCGCCGATATGCACGAGGAACGACTTGTCGGCAACGGCCGGGAATCGCAACACCCGCAGCGCGGCTTCTTCGAGCTCGATGCCGGAAAGATCGAGCGGGGCCGGTGCTGTCTCGATGCGCTGCGCGTCGCGCGTCATGCTCGGCGGGTTGCCGAGCAGCATCGACATCGGCATGTCGACAACGCGATTACCGAACTGCCGGTCATTGACGATCAGTTGCCCGTCGTCCGTCAGCGCACCGATGTTCGCAGCCGGGCACCGCTCGCGTTCGCATAACCTCATGAACTCGTCGACACGATCGTCGCTGATGATCAGCACGTAGCGCTCCTGCGCCTCGTTGCACCAGATCGCCATCGGCGACAGCCCCGGTTCTGCGCTCGGTACGTCGCGCAGCTCGATCGTTGCGCCATGCTTGCTGTGGTCGACAGCTTCGGGCACCGCGTTCGACAGTCCGCCCGCACCGACGTCGTGAATCAGCAGAATCGGGTTCTGCTTGCCCATGGCCCAGCAGCGATCGATGACCTCCTGCGCGCGCCGTTCCATTTCCGGGTTGCCCCGCTGCACCGACGCGTAGTCGAGGTCTTCGCTGGACGTGCCGCTGGCCAGGCTCGAGGCCGCGCCCCCGCCGAGGCCGATCAGCATCGCCGGCCCACCGAGCACGACGATGCGCGCTCCCGCCGGCACGTCGATCTTGCGCGCGTGCTGCTCGCGCACGTTGCCGACACCGCCG
>JBFIQH010000320.1:0-1920 GCA_041609735.1 Woeseiaceae bacterium
CGTCGCGCCGCGAGGATTCGACGTCCCACCTGGTCACTCAGATCGGCAGCGAACAGGCTTGCATTCAACGCAGCAAGCGTCTTGCCTTCGGCCTCGATGATCTCCCACAGCCGCAGCCGCAGGGTCTCGATGTCCGGCGGTCGTTGCCGCGTAGACCGGGATTCGCGGCCCTCAGCGTCGATTTCGACGACGATCTGGGGTCTGGGCTCGGCGGCGGTCGCGATGACGAAACGCGGATCGACGAGACCGCGTGTTTTCGCGCGAATCGCAGCCAGCAGTGCGTCGCGTTCCTCGCTCGTAAACAGGTCGACTTTGTTGAGCGCTATTACGACGGGGCGCCCCTGGCCGAGCAGCGTATCCAGCGACGCGAGCTCCGTTTCCGTGATGTCGCTGTCGACAACGAAAATGACCAGATCGGCGCGGCCGGCCACTTCCTTCGCAAGCGCCTCGCGCATCTCGCCACCCGCCTCGTCGAGGCCTGGCGTATCGATTAGGTAGACGCCGGCCGCCTCGATTTCCTGCCAGGGCTCAATTGCAGAGTGGCGCGTTTCGCCATGCACGGGGCTGACGGTAAACGCCTGTCGGCCGACCAACGCGTTCAGGAGCGAAGACTTTCCGGTGCTGACCCGCCCGAACACCGCGAGATGCAGGTGGCCATGCTCGAGTTTGGCAAGCATCGACTCGACGGCCGCGTAATCATGGGCGAGCGATTCGCGCACGCCTGCCGGCAGCCGCGAATCGTCGATGAGCTCGCGCAGGCTCTCGCGCGCCAGCGCCAGGTGGCCGGTACCGGCGTCCCCGTCCGCCTCAGTCGCGGTCCGCGCGCTCTTCCAGGGCCAGCTTGGCAATACGCCGAACGCCCGCTTCAATATGTTCATCGATGCCGTCCTCGAATTCTTTCGCCGCCGCCGTCGGGATCAATTCGCCGTGGCGCGTGAGTGTCCCGATGAGGCTTCGCCCCAGTGCGTCGAAGATCAGACCATAAGCGACCGCATGAACCAGCCCGCCGGCCACGGTTCCGGCACCGGGGAACGCTTTCAGCGCGTTGCCGGCAACCGCGAGGCTGAGCGGCAATGCACGACCGACCCGACTTTGGCTCAGCGACAGGAATTCCTCGACGTCGAGGTCGCGCGGCGCCGCGCCGTACAAGCGGCACAGCTCCTGGGTCATCGTCGTACCGATGTAACCCTGGATCAGTATATCGGTCCCCGGGCTGACTGCGGCGAGGGAGCCGATGACCGCTTTTCGCGTTGCGCTGCGAATGATTTGTTCGGAACGCTGCTGCCGGTACTCGACCTCCGCCGCCTCGAGCTTTTCGGCCGCAAGCCGAAACACTGCTCGATCGCGCTGATCGTGCAGCGGTGCGCCGGTAGCCTCGAGCACCCGCATGATTGCGACGACCAGAACGCCTATGTCGGCGGGCCGCTCTCGCCGGGCGGCCACCTCGCGACCGCCCGCATCGCGTTCAATAACCTCTATTTGGCCACCCGCTGAAACGGCAACAACGCGATCCCGTTGCTCCTTCGCGCCGAGGCCCCGCAGTCGTTTCAGCAGCTGCTCCATGACGACGGCCTGTTCTTCGATCCCGAAGCGGTCCGATTTGTTGAGGACCAGGATCAGGGGTTTGTCCAGCAGCAAGAGCTGCTCCAGCGCACCCATCTCGGTTCGTGTGAGGTCCCCGTCGCAAACGAACAGCACGACATGTGCCCGTCGCGCTTCGGCGATCGCCATGTCGTCGAAGCCGCCGTCGACGCCGCCGGTTCCCGGCACATCCGTCAGCAGTATTTCCTGGCCGCCGTCGTCACGCCAGCGGAAATGCCGAATATCCGTCGTGGAGCCGCCGGCAACGTCGATCACGACCTCCGCGTCCGGCACGAGCGCCTTCACGAGCGAACTCTTGCCCGTCGAAACCTCGCCGAA
>JBFIQH010000321.1:0-1916 GCA_041609735.1 Woeseiaceae bacterium
ACCGGTGTCCGCGGTAAACAGCCCCGTGAGATCGGGTCCGTAG
Source organism: Woeseiaceae bacterium (assembly GCA_041609735.1). Classification (GTDB taxonomy): domain Bacteria; phylum Pseudomonadota; class Gammaproteobacteria; order Steroidobacterales; family Woeseiaceae; genus UBA1847. Next base: position 44 of record JBFIQH010000321.1, read on the forward strand.
TGGCGAAAGAACGGCGTCGCGTTTTTCTGCGCGGCCGCGCCGGTGGCGACGATCGTGCCGTCCGCGAGCACGACCTCGAGCCCGATGACGGAATCGGCAGCGGAGCCGTGGCGCGCCGAGCCCCAGAAAATGCTGTTCTGGGACAGGCCGCCGCCGACCGTCGCGCGCAGGCCTGACAGCGTGCCCCAGAACGGCGTGCGCAGACCCGTCTCGGCGAGGGCCGTATGCAGCGCGTGCCACGTGGCGCCGCACTCGACGGTGACGTACATGTCGTCGCGATTGATTTCGACGATGCGATTCATGCGCTGCATGTCGACGAGCACGCTGCCAGCCTCTTTCGGTACGTAGCCGCTCGTGTAGGACATGCCGCCGCCCCGCGGAATTACAGCGTGGCCTGCTGCAGTTATCTCCGCAACGCACGCAGCCAACTCGTCCGTGCTCGCGGGCTGTACCACCGCCAGTGCGGGCAGCGCTTTCGTGTACACGTCCTGCGCGTACAGCGCGCAGCTGTAATCGTCGATCAAAACGTGCTCGGCGCCGACGACGCGTTCCAGGTCGCGGATCAATGACGCGTTGCGGGTTTCTGCCAGGCTCATCTGCGGCTCCGGGCTGCGGCCGGGCATTCGCCCAGGCAACATTGTATTATTAATATATCATTATACATCGCTGCCCGAGATCCTGCCCATGCCGACCAATACGCGCGTCCTGCTTCGCCGCCAATGCGAAGGCTTACCGACACCCGAGGACTTCGAGGTCACGACCGGCGACATGCCGGTCGCCGGCGACGGCCAGCTGCTTCTTGAAACCCGGTTCCTGTCGCTCGATCCGTACCTCCGGGGCAAGATCAGCGGCCGGCACCTGTCGGGTGCGATACAGCCGGGTGAGCTGATGGCCGGCGAGGCGATCAGCCGCGTGCTGTCGTCGAACGATCCCGACTTTGCCAGCGGCGACATCGTCGCGGCGCATACCGGCTGGCAGGCGTACAGCGCCATCGATGCCGGCGATGTCCGGCGAATTGACCCGGAACTCGGACCGCTGTCGACGTTTCTCGGCATTCTCGGCATGCCCGGTCTGACCGCTTACGCGGGGCTGCTTAGACTCGGCGAGCCGCGCGACGGCGACGTCGTGCTGGTTTCAGCCGCGTCGGGTGCGGTCGGCTCGATGGTCGGGCAGATTGCAACGATAAAGGGATGCCGAGCGATCGGCATCGCGGGCAAGGCGGAAAAGTGCGCCTGGGTCAAAGACGTTGCCGGCTTCGAAGACTGCGTCAGCTACAAGACCGGCGACCTGCGCGCCGGGCTGGATGCCGCCTGTCCCGATGGCATCGACATCTACTTCGACAACGTCGGCGGCGACACGCTGCAGGCCGCGATGGAGCGGCTGAGGCTCGGCGCCCGCGTCGTGCTGTGCGGATTAATGGCCCAGTACAACACCGACGAAATGCCGCCGGGGCCCAACCCGGCATGGGTCATTCGCGCGCGTGCCACGGTCCGCGGTATGGTCGTCTACGATCACGAGGACCTGCGCGAGCAGTTTGTCAGCGACGTCAGCGGCTGGCTGCGCGAGGGTCGAATTCACTATCTCGAGGACCGCACCGACGGACTCGAAAACGCACCCGCGGCATTTTCGCGGCTGATGCGCGGCGACAACGTCGGCAAGGCGATCGTCGTCGTTTCCTAACGCGCCGGTGGCCGGTCAGGTCCGTGCGCGACGTTCGTCGCACAGCGTGCGCTGGAACAGCTTGCCGTCGCGAAACCAGTGCCAGGTGCGCGCACGGTAGTCGCGATTCGGCGCCAGCATGATCATTTCCGTGAACAGCACGCCGGGCTCGTCTTTTCGGTCGAGCGTGAGCATCAGGATGTCGTCGTCAGTC
>JBFIQH010000322.1:0-1897 GCA_041609735.1 Woeseiaceae bacterium
CGGGCCGTGAATTCGAGCGGATAGATGCCGTTGCCGTTGACGATGCAGTTGACGTCGATGTAGCCGACGTAGCCCTCGTCGCGCAGGCGGTCCGCGAGCCTGGCGAGCGTCGCGGCATACAGGCGGTTCGGACCGCTCCAGTACATGCAGGTGCCCATTTCGCCCGTCGCCGGTCCGATGTTTCCCGGGAATAACGGCTTGTGTTCGAAGTTGACGTTGATCGGCAGCATGAAGTCGTGCCCGTTGAAAAATGCCCCGACGGCGACTTCGACGCCGCGCACGCGACGCTGCAGCTGAAACACCTTGACCGTGTCCGAATACACGGCCTTGTAGGACCGGAGCACATGGATGACGTCCATGCCGTCGTCTTCCTGGCCTACGAACAGCAGCCGCTTGATGTTCTGTGCTTCGCCGCTCGGTTTGATGACGTAGGCCGCAGGATGTTTTTCGACGTGCGCGATCGCCGCATCGAAATCCGAGAACTCCTCGAACGGAATGATCGATACGCCGTGCTTCTTCAATTCCTGCTGACCGAAGCTGCGGTCGTCCTCGAGCTGGTCCGTGTACGGTGTACCACCGACGACGAGCTTGCCGTCTCTGCGCAGCCGCTGTGCATGCGTTCCCTGGCCGAGGACGTCATCGAAGACGATGACGTCGGCCCAGTCGACATGCGACTCCCAGTCGTCGACCTTGGGCACGAAACCGTCGCCGATGCTGCGTTCGCGGGGATTGTCGATGTAATAGCGTACGTCGTTGCCCTCCTTCGACACCCGCCATGCGATGTCGCTGATGAGCCCGTCGATGGATACGAACAGGAAGTTTCTTGCCATGACGGACGTCTCCGCTATTGCACCGACGGCGCCACCCAGACCTTGCGGTTCAGGAATTCGCCGATCGCGGCAAGCGTTTTCGCAGCGTTCGCGACGGGCTTGTCGCGGTACACGCGTTCGGGCTTGTCGCTCTCGCGCAGCGCGTCAGCCATGTCGCGCAGCCGCTCGATGTCGCGAACCAGCGCACGCGTCAGGCTGGCGTTCGACCACAACACGCAGCGTTCCATGTGGTGTGCCGTGGCCCAGAGGTAGTTGCCGGCCGCGCGGTGGCGCTTGTCATCGCGCGCCCGTTCCGTGAGCGTAAGGTAGTGCTGCGCGAGCAGCCAGTGGGCGCGCGAGAACGCAGCATCGAAGTCGCCCACCGTCGCGGTCGGCGCATCGATCGCATCAGCAAGTTCCCCAAGCCGGGCCACGACTTCCGACAACGGGCCCGCGAGCGCCGGCACCGTGCGCGCCTGCTCGGCGCCGATGAATCCCGCGGAAATGCGCAGGTCGCGCGCCGCGCTGTCGAAATCCCGCCGCAGGAACGCATCCCGAATGGCGCGAAAACGCCGCGACGGCAGGTCGTAGAACAGGACCCAGGTCTGTTCGTCGAGCGTAAAGAGCGGCGGGTCGTTCCCGGCCGGCTGAGCGGGTGACGCGATGGCGGCGAGCAATACGCCGAGGAGCACTTTTCGCATGGAGATTCCGGCGAGCTGAAAACGACGATTATGCGTATCGTTACTATGCGCAGCAATGATTTCGTGACGGGCGCGTCAGACGCTTACCTGGATGAACGCATAGTGATCGACGAGCAGCGCGGCGAACAACAGCCCGAGATAGTTGATCGAGAACCGGAAGGTTCGCATCGGCCATTCGGGGCCTTCGGGATGACGCATCATCTGTACGGCGCATACAATGAACGCCACGCCCAGGATCATCGCCGCCGACAGGTAGATGACGCCGCTCATGCCCGTAAGATACGGAATGCACGTGATGACGAGCAGCAGTATCGTGTAGAGCAGGATACTGAGCCGGGTGTAGGCATCGCCGTGAGTGACCGGCAGCATGGGTATGCCGACCTTGGC
>JBFIQH010000323.1:0-1888 GCA_041609735.1 Woeseiaceae bacterium
GGACAGACGAGGAAATCAAATCGCTGACGGGCGCCATACAAGCCAGCGTGCTCGGTTTGCTGGCTTTGCTGCTCGGATTCTCGTTCAACATGTCGATGCAGCGGCATGACGGCCGTACACACGCGCTGGTCGATGAAGCAAACGCGATTGGAACGGCCGTCTTACGCGCCAGGCTGCTGCCCGAAAGTGTGCAAGGCGACGTCGAAGCGGCTTTTCGCGAGTACATCGAAATACGCATCGCCATGGGAAAAATCGATCTCAGCAGGACCGCGGAAAGAAACCAATACAACAGGGAAGTGGCGCGGCTGCAGGCGCAACTGTGGGCTTTGGCCGTCGCTGCCGCCAACGAAGACCCGCGACCGGTTACATCGGGCTCATTCATGACGGCATTGAATGCGCTCATCGACACCCAGGGCACACGCCACGCATTGCTGCAGACCCACGTTCCCGAAGTCGTGCTGTTCCTGCTATTCATCGTGTTTATCGTCGCAGGTGGAATGCTCGGCTATTCGACCGGGCTGAGCGGCAAACGCGTGGTGATTCCAAGCGCACTGGTCGGCTTTCTGATCGCGCTTATTGTATTCATCATCATCGACCTGGACCGGCCGAGACGCGGAGTGATCCAGGTCAAGCAGGATTACATGACCGCACTCTCGGAACTCGTCGCAGTGGATTAGTCACCGCAGGTCATGAACGACGGGCCATCGCGACTTTTCCCATCAGATCAACCAGGGTAATGCGAGGGTCGCCAGGCCGAGCACGAGGAAAAAGCCGCACATATCGGTGATCGTCGTCAGCACGGGTCCGGATGCCACGGCCGGATCGACGTGAAACCGCTTGAGCAAGAGTGGCACGGTACCGCCGATCGAAACTGCGATGATCGTGTTGAGTCCGAGCGCCAGGCCGACGACCGCACCCAGTAAGGCATTGCCCTGCCACAGGTATGCAGCCAACGACAGCAGCATGCCGAGTGCCGCGCCGTTCAACAGTCCGACCGACACCTCCTGCCACCATACACGCCACACGTCGCGCGGTTCGACGATGCCGAGCGTGAGCTCACGCAGGCTGACGGCGACCGCCTGGTTGCCCGAGCAACCGCTCATGTCGGAAACGATCGGCAGGAAAACGGCGAGGGCGATGACGGCGCTCACCGTGTCCTGGTAAAAAGCGATGACGCTGGCCGCGATGATATTGAGCAGGATATTCACACTCAGCCAGGACAGGCGGCGCCGCGCGCGAGCGATAACGGGCATCGCGCGCACCTCGTCGCCGCCGACGATGCCGGCCACTTTCAGCTGGTCGCTCTGCACACGCTCGGCGACCGCTTCCTGTACATCGTCGCTGCGGACGCGGCCGACCAGGCGGCCGAAACCGTCGACGACGGGAACGCCCGGCGTCTCGTACTCGTCGAAGTATTCCTCGAGATCGTCCAGCGACGCCGTCACGGGCATGCTCCGAATTCCCCGGGCCATGGGCCGCAGCGCAGTTTCGGGCGACGCCAGCAGCACGTCCTTGATCTCGACCGCACCTGCCGGCCGGCCGCGTCGGTCCAGCAACAGCAGCCTGGCCGGAAGCTGCTCGAACGACAGCTTCCTTTCCTGCAGGTCGCTCAGAAAATCCTGTACCCGGCACGAGTCCGGATAAGCGAAGTACTCGGCTTCCATGAGACCGCCGGCGACGTCCGATGGATAGCTGATCAGCTCGCGAACCTGATCCGCAATCGCGGGATCCATTTCCTTCAGGATGGCGTCGGCATCGTCCCTGTCCATTTCCGCGAGCAGGTCCGCGCCTTCATCGGTCGGCAGCTCGTCGACGATATGCGCCGCCTGCTCCGCATCCATATGCTCGATCAGGTCTGCTGCGTGCTCATCCGGGATGTCGTCCAGCA
>JBFIQH010000324.1:0-1871 GCA_041609735.1 Woeseiaceae bacterium
CCGCGCTTGTCGAGGTACTCGCGAAACTCGGGAATGACGTCGACCGGGATGTATTCATTGTCCGCGTAACCGCCGAAACGCAGCACGGTTGCATCGTTGACGAAAACATTGTTGTTCATTGTTTCAATGACATCGCGGATGCGATCGACGGCGAAGCGCAGGTTTTCCTCGTCCTCGATGGCCGGCTGGTAGTAGCGCCTGAGGACCCGTAACTTTTTACCGTCAACGGATTCCACGGAACGCGTCTTCCGCAGCTCCTTCAACATCGTCTGGGAAGCAACGTCGCCCGCGTAGCGTTTGCACAAACTGTCGAAACTGGGCGCCGGGCCGGAATCGGCGAGCAGGCGCGGTTGCCCGTCACTGTCGAGGTAGTCCGGGTCCTGGTACCAGGCGGAAAGTACCCGAGTCGCGGCTGAGGTCTTGTCTGGCGATACCGTCCGGTCTGTGGCCAGCAGGTCACGCTGCCGCTTGACCTCCTTGCGGCTGATGCCGGTCAGGATCGAAACGCGGGACACATTGGTCGGCCGGCCGCCGATGCCGAACTCGGCACTCGCGACCCGCACGAACTCGGCTTTGGCGAGCTCCGCGAATTGCTTCCATGTCATGCCGCAGCGCAGCAACATCGAGATGAACGGTCGCAGCACGATGCGGCAGGCGTCGAAGACGGCGGGTTTGGATTCACTTTTCATGATTGGGGCAAATTACCCCAATCATATTATTTGTCAACCCCGATTCTGTCCGGACGGCGCTGGCCGTATCCGGCATAATCGTCAACCTGCCAAGGCATTCCTATAAAAATCATGCATTTATGAGATTCATCGCACTGTCATTGCTGGTCGTCCTCGGCTCAGGGGCAGGCATCGCCGCCTGCAAACAGGGTATCGACGAGATTCCGGATCCTCTCCCGCAGCGCATCGTGCGCGGCAACGGGGGCGAACCCGGCAGCCTCGATCCGGCACTCGCGGAAGACATCCACGCGTTCGCAATCCTGGCCGACCTGTACGAAGGACTGATCACCGTCGATGCGCGCGGCAATCTCGTGCCGGGCGCCGCCGAATCCTGGACCGTCAGTGACGACGGCCTGACATACACGTTTCGTTTGCGAAAAGGATTGCGCTGGTCAAATGGCGACGAACTGACCTCTGCTGACTTTGTAAGGGGGATACGCCGTGCTGCGTCGCCGGCTACTGCATCCTCGTACGCATTTCTGCTGCATGACATCAAGAATTTTGACGGCGTTGTGACAGGGAAGTTGAACCCCGATCGCCTGGGCGTTTCGGCCGTCTCTCCAGGGGTCCTCGAAATTCGACTGGCCGACCCGTCACAGGACCTGCTCGCAGTTCTGGCGCAGCCGGTGGCCTCCCCCGCCCATATTTCGGCGGATGCGTCGACCGGAAACGGCGCCTACAAGCTTGCCGACCGACAACCAGACCGGATTTTGTTGCACAGAAATCCATTTTTCCGTGAAGCCGATGAGGTTCGTGTCGATGAAGTCGAATACGTCTCGATCGTAGATCCAATCGCCGAATTTAACGCCTACCGCGCGGGAGACATCGATATAACCAACACGATCCCCGGCGAAGCGTTCATCAACATCCACGATCAATACCCGGATGAAACGTTCGTGGCTCCCATGCTCGCGCTTTATTATCTCGCTTTCGACCTTGGCGAGCCGCCGTTCGACAACCGCGCGCTGCGCCGCGCATTGACCATGGCAATTGATCGCCGCCGGCTGGTCGAGCTGATCGGTCGCGGCGAACAGCCGGCCTGCGGTATCGTTCCACCGGGCGTTGACGGCCACCAGAACCATGAGTACGACTGGTGCAGAGACGGACAGCATTACGATCGAAACGCGGCGCTCGCCGCTTACG
>JBFIQH010000325.1:0-1853 GCA_041609735.1 Woeseiaceae bacterium
GGCGCTGGCGCGCAGACTCGGGGCTCGGCTCGGTAGCGACTTCGTGACGAGCGACTGGACGATCGAAAACGCGAGTTATTTTCGCGCCATTCGCCTCGAAAAGATGATGATGTCACTCATCCTGTCGCTGATCATCGGCGTCGCGGCGTTCAACATCGTAGCAAGCCTCGTAATGGTCGTGACCGACAAGCACACTGATATCGCGGTGCTACGAACGCTCGGAATGGCGCCGCGCGGCGTTGTGAGCGTGTTTTTCGTTGCGGGCGCGGCGATTGGCTGGACGGGGGTTTTTATCGGCGTAGCCCTCGGGGTGCTGCTGGCAGTCTACGTGCCGGTCATCGCACCGGCTCTGGAGGCCCTGCTCGGATTTCAGATCATGCCCGGCGACGTGTATTACGTGTCGCGGATTCCGTCCGAGCTCGAGCTGACCGATGTGATAACGATCGGCATCGCAGCGTTCCTGCTCACGTCCCTCGCAACGCTGTATCCGGCGCGACGAGCTGCCCTCGTCAATCCGGCCGCGGCTTTGCGCTACGAATAGCCCGATGAGCCGGCGTTTCGAGTACTGGATCGGCAGTCGCTATGTGCGCTCCAGGAGCGGAAATAGCTTCGTGTCCCTGATTTCGGCGATATCGATGTCGGGTATCGCAATCGCAGTGTCGGTGCTGATTCTCGTGCTCTCTGTGGTCAACGGCTTTGAGCGCGAATTGAAGGAGCGACTGCTTGCAATGACGGCGCACGCGACGATCGAGGGACTGGGTGGCACGCTGCGCGACTGGCGCCGGCTGGCGGAGGTCGCAGATAGTGACCACCGTGTGCGGGCAAGCGCCCCGTATGTCAGTGGTCAGGCGCTACTGGTCGTCGCCGACAAGCTGAGCGGCGCGGAGCTCCGTGGTGTAGACCCGACGCTCGAAGATGCGGTGTCCGGTGTTGGTGCCGCATTGCGCGAGGGTAGCCTTCAGGAACTCGAGCCCGGGGGTTTCGGAATCATTCTCGGCATCGAGCTGGCCAGGGCGCTTGGTGTCGGTGTCGGCGACAAGGTCACGGCAACGCTGGCCGACGGCATCGTGACCCCGGCCGGCGTCGTGCCGCGCATGAAGCGATTTCGGGTCGTCGGACTCTACCGGGTCGGTATGTACGAATTCGATCGTCGACTTGCGTTCATCCACGTCACCGATGCGCAAAAGCTATATCGGAGGCGAGACGGGGTGACGGGATTGCGTCTCGCCGTCACGGACCTGTTCAAAGCGCCGGCCATCGTCCGTGATGTTGCCCAGAATTACGGCTCGGCCGTTCTCGTCAGCGACTGGACGCGGCGGCACGTCAATTTTTTCCGTTCGATTCAGATAACGAAGTCGATTCTGTTCGTTATTCTTCTGCTCGTGATTGCAGTGGCCGCTTTCAATATCGTGTCGACACTCGTCATGGTCGTAAAGGACAAGCAGGCTGACATTGCGATCCTGAGAACGATCGGAGCGCGGCCGTCAAGCATCCTGAAAGTTTTCGTGACCCAGGGCAGCGTAATCGGTGTCGTCGGCACGTTTGCCGGAGTCGTCGTCGGAACCCTGCTGGCCACGAATCTGGAAACCATCGTTACCAGCCTCGAAGCCGTGTTCGGAATCAAATTTCTTGCCGCAGATGTGTACTTCATCAGTGATTTGCCGGCCGATCTGCAAAGTGCCGACGTGATTCGGATCGCGGCGATCGCGCTTGTACTGGCGCTTGCCTCGACGTTGTATCCCGCCTGGATCGCTGCGAGGACAGCGCCGGCGGAGGCGCTGCGCTATGAATGAGCGGCATCAGGCGGTGCTCGAGTGTCGCGGTATCGAACGGCGCTTTGTCGAGGGCGGCAC
>JBFIQH010000326.1:0-1807 GCA_041609735.1 Woeseiaceae bacterium
CCGACGCATACGCCGGACGGCGAGCACGTCGTGTTCGAGTACGATGGCCCCCTCGAGGATCATCCGCTCTGGCAGCGCGACAACGTCGTCCTCACGAGTGTCGGTATCGATGTGGGTTCGGCCGGTACCCAGGTGCTGTTTTCGCGCGTTCACCTGAAGCGACAGGCGGTCGATCTGTCGACACGCTATCTCGTCGTCGAGCGCGACACGCTGTTCGAATCCGCCATCAGCCTGACGCCGTACACCAACGAGACCCTGATCGACGCGAGGGCGCTCGGCGCAATCGTCGACGACGCGTATCACGCGGCGCGCCTGCGACCGGAACATGTCGACACCGGCGTCGTCATCCTGACCGGGGAAGCATTGCGCCGCGAGAATTCCGAGGCGATTGCACGCATCCTGTCGGAGAAGTGCGGCGACCTGGTATGCGCGTCGGCGGGTCACCACATGGAGGCAATGCTGGCGGCGCACGGCTCCGGCGCCGTGCAGGCATCGTATGATCGGCAACAGCGGCTGCTGAACATCGATATCGGCGGCGGCACGACGAAACTGTCGGTAATCGACAAGGGCCGGGTGCTGTCGACGGCGGCGATTCACATTGGCGGGCGCCTGGTCGCGACCGATGCTGCGGGCCGCATCGAACGCCTCGATCCGGCCGGTGCAACGCATGCTTCGCGTGCCGGCTTCGACTGGCGCGTCGGCGACACGCCCGGCGACGCAGAGCTCGGGAAGGTGGCCGAGTCGATGGCCGGCGACCTGGTGGCCGCGCTGACCGGCCGCATGTCCGCCGCCGACGTCGGCGACCTGTACCTCACCGACCCGATCGAGCACCTCGAGGATATCGACGCCGTCGTCTGCTCGGGCGGTGTCGCGGAGTACGTCTACCGGCGCGAGGAAACGGATTTCGGCGACCTCGGGCAGAGGCTCGGGCATGCCGTGCGCGCGGCCCTCGACGACGGCAGGCTGCCGTGGCCGCTGCTGCCAGACAGTCACGGCATCCGGTCGACGGCGCTCGGCTGCTCCGAGTTTACCGCCCAGCTGAGCGGCAACACGGGCTACATCAGCCGCCCGGAGTCGCTGCTGCCGCGGCGCAATCTCAAGGTGCTGCGGCCCGACTACGCGTTCGGCGACGACGTCGATGCGGACGGACTCGCGGAGGCGATCGCTTCGCACCTGGTGATGTTCGACGTCGAGACGGCGGATGACGAACTCGTGCTCGCTTTTCACTGGCAGGGGTCGCCCGAGTACGCGCGAATTCGGGCCTTCGGTGAAGGTATTGCCAAGGCGCTGGCGCCGAGGATCGACAACGGACTGCCGATCTACGTGATACTGGATTCGGACATCGCGATGAATCTCGGCGCGATTCTGCATGAAGAACTGGACGTCGGCGTGGACGTGCTGGTCGTCGACGGCCTCGAGCTGTGGGATTTCGATTCGGTCGACATCGGCCGATTGCGACGGCCGTCGATGACGGTGCCTGTGACGATCAAGTCGCTGATCTTCAGTGACGTCGTCGACGGCAAACACCGCCGCGAGCTCGTCCACCATCCGCGTCGGCCCGGGACGGACGCGGCCCGCGCCACGGCGTCCTGATTCGAATGTCCCTCGACAAGCCGACGCTCCGGATCGTCACCCGTTTGCAGGGCAACAACCGGGCGCTGATCGACGGTGATGTTGCACCGCCGGATTTCGCGCTCGAGTTCGTCGACGTGCCGGTGCTGGTGCACGCGTTTCGTCGCATGGTGCGCAGCCTCGAGTTCGATGTCTGCGAAATGGCGCTGACGACCTACCTCTGTGCGCGGGAGCA
>JBFIQH010000327.1:0-1788 GCA_041609735.1 Woeseiaceae bacterium
GGAACCCGGCTGCAACCCTGAGACACGGTGCGAGTTCGTGACAGACTGGTTGCCTGAACGGCGGATCGAATGTCCGTACTGCGGCGAAGCGATTGTGGTGGTCGTGGACCTTTCCGCCGGTACACAGAGTTACGTCGAGGACTGCCAAGTTTGCTGCCAGCCGATCGACATGCACATCGAAATTGACGCAGATGAGCTCGTGGCGGTTCGGGCAACACGTGGCCCCTGATATGTATCGTTGCGCCGCGCTCGCCGCACTCTTGTTCTGCACGGTAATCAGCCGCAGTGAGGTCGTCCTGACCGAAGGCACGAACCTGACGATTGACGTCGGACCGGACGGGCGTATCGCCATGGACCTGCTCGGCAGTCTCTGGGTGCTGCCCGCGCGGGGCGGCGTGGCTGATGCTCTGGACGTCGGCCTGCTGCCGGCCGAACGACCGCGGTGGTCGCCCGACGGCACCGCCATCGTGTACCAGGTCCACGCCGCGGAACAGCGCAGAATTGCGCTACATTCCGTGTCAGACGCCGAAACGAGGCCGCTGTCGGGCGACCGTCATTTCGATCAGCACCCGGATTGGCATCCTGACGGCGAGCGCATCGTTTATTCATCCGACCGCTACGACACTGGATTCGACCTGTGGGAACTCGATCTGCCGACGGGATTGACGTGGCGTATCAGCAGCCGTCCAGGCGACGAGACCGAACCCGCGTGGTCCGCGGACGGGCGCCATCTCATCTACATCAATCGCGACAGCGATACGTGGTACCTGATGCTCCGGCGCCACGGCCAACCGGATGAAATCGTCGTCGAATCGACGACGAAGCTGTCAGCGCCGTCATGGCGACCCGACGGCAGCCTGATTTCTTTCGTTCGTCAGGACGTGGACGGTGTGCATATCGACATTGCGGTCCTGTCGGACCCGCCCTTAGTCCGGCGCTTTATCTCCGATGGCGACATATTCGAATCAGCAGTCAGCTGGCCCGATCGCAGCCGTATGCTCTACGCGGCGAACGGCGCGATCATGGCCCGAAACTTCGATTCGTGGACATCGAACTTCATTCCCTTCAGCGCTTTGGTCCGGCAACAGCCAGCGACCCGAAGTCTCGCATCACGACAGCGCCAGTTGCCGAAAACGTCCCAGCCCGGCGGCAGTCTCACCGTCAGAACGGGGCGCCTGTTCGACGGTACGGGCGATGACTATCAAATCGGCATGGACATCGTGATCAAAAACGGTCGGGTGGCCGAGCTGCTGCCGCGCGATGAAAGCTTGGAGGGAATCGTTGTCGACATGGGCGATCTGACGGCGCTGCCGGGATTCATCGACAGTTTCGCGTCGCTGCCCGAGGATGCGACAGATACCCTCGGGCCGATCGTGCTGTCTTACGGCGTTACGACGATGCTCGTCGACCATCCCCGGCACGAACAACTGACGGATCGCTGGTCCGGCCGTGACCTGCCCGGACCCCGGCTGCTGCCGGTTGCTCTGGCCTCGTCGGATCCGGCAGCAAACGCCTGGCTGATCGTGCTCGACGGCGCGTTCAACGAAGGCGTCGAGTGGCGCAAGAGCGTCACGCGCTGGCAGTCGCGCGGCCTGCCGGTGCTTGCGAAAAACTGGCGCGTGGCGCTCGGGTCCGGCGCGACGCTGTTGCTCGGTGCGACATCCCTTCCCGCGTCGCCGGCAGGCCGTCGTTACGCCGACCTCGAGCTGGTGAATGGCGCAGGTCCGGTGAGAATTGTCTCGGCGCTCGCAGACAGCCGAACGCCCGGCGTACGGCAGCTGCTCGCTA
>JBFIQH010000328.1:0-1754 GCA_041609735.1 Woeseiaceae bacterium
GTCATGCTGCACCGCGACAATGTAGATGAGCCAGTTGATGGCGATGAACGCCGCGGCTGCCGCGAGCCACAGCATGGTTCGAGCCGTCGAGACGGCCTTACTGACCTCTGGCCACTGACGCCGCGTGGCGAGTATCAACGCCCCGAACGGGACTGCCCAGACGATCCGGTGCACGAGTACTTCCGACGCGAGCACGCTGTCGACGGCTTTGAAATACACCGGCAGAAAGCCCCACAGCGTGTACGCCACAAGTCCCGCAACGATGCCGTCTCGGTTGCTGCCGTCTAACGCATCGGCCGGTCCGCTGGCCGCCTTGCCCGGTGTCTCCACCCACCATCCCCTTTCGTCTCGTCGCCAGCGGACCGTGTGTCGGCCGAATCGCGCCCGAGCCCGGTATTCTGGCCATCCGGGTCGCGAAAACACAGCGTTTTCGAGCTTATTGCGATATTCGGCGCGATCCTGCTGGCCGCTGGGCGAGATTCGCCATGCCGGGCAACCTGGTGCAGAGTTCTTAATTTGTGACTTAACTCCATGAATCCTCGCCGGATAGGGCCCAAACTGCCCTCTCGGCGGCCCGCTTATGTTCAGCGGCTGCAATCGAAACCGGCGGACAACCATGTATCAGCAGCATTTCGGCCTCGAAAAAGGCCTTTTCGCAACCCGGCCGGCCGGATCGGAGGTCTTCGTTGCGCCGCAAATCGTGGCGGCGATGGGCGCATTGAAAACAGCGCTTGCCGCATCCGATGCGGTCGTCACTTTTACGGGCGTTGCCGGCGTCGGTAAAACGACGCTCGTAAACCGGGCGCTTGCCGGGCTCAGCGAGACCTGGGTGACGATTTCGGTCGGACGTGTTCGCCTGAGCCACGATGAGGTTCTCGAACTGCTGCTCGAGGAGCTCGGCGCCGTGCCGGTTCCGCGTAGCACGGTGCAGCGCTTTGCCTTGTTCCGGCGCACGCTGCAGGAGTTCGAAAGCGCCGATCGTCGCGTGTTCATTGTCGTCGAGGACGCAACGCGAACCGGCATCGACATGCTGCTCGAGCTAGAGGCCCTGACGGCGAAGGACGCCGGCGCGTCCAACGGCGCAAGCCTGATACTGATGGGCGACCAGGATTTGGACGAACTGCTTCGGGCGCCCGACGTCGCGCGACTGAAGCAACGCCTGCGACTTCGTCGTACGGTCGAGCCGCTGTCGTCGCGCGAGATGCTTGCATACCTCAAGCACTGCTGCCGGAACGCGGGTGCCGACTTTGACGATCTATTCACCGCTGATGCCATCGACGTAATTTACGCGACCAGCGGAGGAGTCATTCGGATCGTCAATCAGCTCGTCGAAACGGCCTTGACGACCGCGTCGGAGCGACAGCTGTCGCAAATCACATCCGAGCTGCTCGTCGACTCAGCCGGCGAGCAGTGCGGCCTAACGTTACAGCTTCCGGTACTTGCAGATTCGAATGACGATGGCCAGGGACACGGCAGGCGGGACGACCATTCTCTGGACGATCATGACGCCTCGATGCGCGGCCCGGTCGCCGACGCATGCACTCCTGCCGCTAATAATCCCGCTGCCGGCGTGACGGCGGAATCGAGCCCGGCCGAGACACAATCTGCGGAGGGTATACGAGCGGCTGCGCGCGATGAATCGCCGGGTGACGACATTGGTACGACCGTCGTTGACGCGGCAGCGGGCTCAGCCACGGATACGGCAACCGAGGCGCGACATCGTAACGTCCCCGAACAGCCCGAAAACCGGTTGA
>JBFIQH010000329.1:0-1689 GCA_041609735.1 Woeseiaceae bacterium
CGGTGTCGTGCTCGACGTCAACCAGCATCTGACGCTGACGCTGGACTACTGGTCCATCGAAAAGGACGATACGATCGGCCTGTTCGGCGAGGATAATCACACCGCGCTGGACCTGTTGCTATTGATCGAAGCCGGCAATTCGAACTGTAGCGACAATATCGGTAACCCGGCGGTGGAACGCGACGATCCTTCCGGATTGTCACAGGAAGCGCTGGACCTGTTCGACGCCAGGGGGATTTGCCCGGTCGGTGATGCAGAAGCCGTCAACGACGTCTACGCGAACCTGGATACGCGCGAGGTGTCCGGGCATGACATCGGCGCCTATTTCAACTACGACACGAGCTTCGGCACCTGGGGCCTGCGCTACGTTGCGAGCTTCCTCGACAAGTACGAACAGATACCGGGATCCAGGGCGCGGCAGCTGATCGATGCCAAGGAGGCGGGGGTGCTGCCGGAAAGCGTCGTGGTCGAGGGTTTCGGTAACCTGATACGCCGCGATACGAACCCACGCAGCAAGCAGACGGTGCGCCTCGACTGGCGCAAGGGCGCCTGGGGCGCCGCCGTTACCGGTACCTACATCGGCGACGTTTTCCAGGAGTCGCTGACGCTCGATGACGGGACGAAGTGGATTCTGGATTCGATGAAGGTCTGGAATGCCTCTGTCGATTACACTTTCCGTGCGTTCGGCGACACGGAGGCGCGGGTGCGGCTCGGGTCGCTGAACATCACCGACAAGCGGGCGCCGCTCGCCGACGACAGTTTCGGCTACAACGGCGACATGCATCGTGACCTGCCGCGGAGCTGGTACCTGGACGTGCGCCTCGACTTCTGACGGATCAGTCGGGCCGGGCAGGACGATACTCGGGACGTCCTGCCTGCCGGGTCCGTGTATCCTTGGGCCGTGACCAGAGCGACAGCTTCATCTGACGTGCCGGAGGAAAGGCGGATCGAGACGCATCAGCGGGTCGGGCTGATCCTCGGTCCCGCGCTATTCCTCCTGATGCTCCTGACCGAAGGCCGCCAGGAGGCGATGTCCGTCGAAGCCTGGCGCGCTGCGGCCGCCGGCCTGTGGATGGCGATCTGGTGGGCGACCGAGGCGATCCCGGTGCCCGCCACGGCGTTCCTGCCCCTGGTCCTGTTCGACCCGCTCGGCATCGCCTCCATCCGCGAGGCCGCCGCGCCGTACGCGAACCCGACGATCTACCTGTTTTTCGGCGGCTTCCTGATGGCGCTCGCGCTCGAGCGCTGGAACCTGCACCGGCGGATCGCGCTGGCGATCCTCGACCGCACGGGGACCGACGGCAAGCGCCTGATCGGCGGTTTCATGCTGGTCTGCGGGCTCCTCAGCATGTGGATGACCAACACGTCGACGACGATGATGCTGCTGCCGATCGTGCTGTCGGTCATCGGCACGATCCGCGACAACGTCACGGACCTCTCGGCAAAGGAGATGTCCGATTTCGAGATCGCGATGTTGCTCGGGCTCGCCTACGCGGCGAGTATCGGCGGGCTGGCCACGCTCGTTGGCACCCCGCCGAATGCACTGCTGATCGGGTACCTGCGCGAACAGTATGCGATCGACATCAGCTTTGCGCGCTGGATGACGGTCGGCATTCCTGTGACGTTCGTCATGCTGCCCGCCGCCTGGCTGTTGCTGACGCGCGTGCTGCACCCGGTGCGGGTGCCGGC
>JBFIQH010000330.1:0-1627 GCA_041609735.1 Woeseiaceae bacterium
GACTTGTCGTCGCCGACAGCGACGTGCGCGACGCACGCGGTCCACGTCGGCATGTTGCGCTCCTGGCCGTGAGCGACGGCGACACCCAGCGCCTCGCCCTTTGGCATCGAATTGCCCCAGCCGGAGCGGTCGCGAACGTCCTGCAGCACAGCTGCCAGCCGTGACGCTCCGCCGACCGAGTTCGGCGCGGAGCCGGCATTCTTGCCGCTCGCATCGAGACGTGCCAGCCGGAATTCAATCGGATCCGTGCCGGCGATTTCGGCAAGTTCGTCCATGAAGCTCTCGACGCCCCAGCTGATCCACCCCGGCCCGACTGCCCGCAGCCAGCCTGGCAGGAACGTGCGCTGCGCGAGATCGTTATTGATCGCGCGGACACGGTGGTTCGCCAGCGTGTACCAGTGGTCCGCGCCGCTGACGGAAAACGTATCGAACTTGCCGTTACCGTCGACGCCGTCGGCGAGAAAGCCGGGTGCCATCGCCAATGTCGGCCAGCCGGCCGCGGCGGCGTGCTCGATGCCGGTCGGGTTGCCGTCGGCGTCAATCGATGCCTGGAACGTGCATACCGTAGGCGATCGGACGCAGTCGAAGCGACTGTCTTCCGGCCGCTGGAATACCAGCTTGACCGGTTTGCCGAGTTCGCGCGCGGCAAGTGCCGCCGGAATCATCTGGTCGCCGAACAACCGGCGCCCGAAACCACCACCGAGGTAATACTGGTGGATGACAATCGCCGATTCCTCGACGCCGAGCGACTTCGCGAGCTCGGGGAGAATCAGCGACTGCCACTGGTTGCCGGCATGAATGTGGAATACTCCGTCCTTGTATTCGACCAGCGCGTTTTGCGGCTCCAGCGTGAAGTGCAGCGCCGTCGACGTCCGGTATGTCGCGCTGTGGGTTTTCTCGGCCGATGCGCGCGCCGCGGCAACGTCGCCATCGTCGACGACGAGCACTCCGCTCGACGCATCGGCAGCAAGTTTCGCCCCGGCTGCGAAAATATCGTTTTCAGACACGTTCGCCGTCGGGCCGGCGTTCCATTTAACGTCCACCGCAGCGGCCGCCTTCATCGCACTCGGGAAGCTTTCGGCAACGACGAGTGCCCAGCCCTGGATACGCTCGGCCGGGTCGGAAATCGCTAGCGTCTGCAGATAGCCGGGAATGTCCTTCGCCTTGCTGTCATCGATCGACGTGATCGAGCTGCCGTAACGCGTCGGCGGAATCAGCGGGTGCGCATACACCATGCCGGGCAGCTCGACATCGAGCCCGTAAACGGCTTCGCCCTGTGATTTCTCCGGAATATCTCGCGCCTTTGCATCCTTGCCAATGTAGCGGCGGTCGGCCGGCGCCTTAACCGGCATCGCGGCCAGCTCTTCGTCGCTGAAGCTGCGGCTGATATCGCCACGCGCGACGATGTCGGCGAACGTTACGCGCTCGTCACCGCAGGAGACGACGCCATCCGCGATTTCGCATTCGCCAGGGTTGCGATCGAGCAATGCCGCACCGGCATCGAGCAGCACTCTGCGGCCCGCAGCACCGGCCTGCGACAGCATCGTGAAGCTGGTGAACACGGACCACGACCCGCCGGTCACCATGTAGCCCCACTTCGGATCGGAATCGACATGGCGGATGGACA
>JBFIQH010000331.1:0-1609 GCA_041609735.1 Woeseiaceae bacterium
GCCGTCGTTCCGCTGAGACCGGATACGGCGGCGCTTCGTGAGCATCGCGGACCGTTACGACGCCATCGTATTGCGGCGGCCGGTCGTGACGCTCGCGGTCATCGCAGCACTCGTCCTCGGGTTCGGCTGGTTTGCACAGGATTTTCGGCTCGACGCGAGCTCCGACTCACTGGTCCTCGAGCGCGACGCTGATCTCGAGTACTACCGCTTCCTGCGTTCGCGGTACGGTTCCGACGATTACCTGATCATTACGTACACGCCACACGGCGACTTGTTCAGCGACGAAACCCTGCTGGACATTCGCCAGTTGCGAGACAAGCTCCGCAGCTTGCCGCGAGTCGAATCGGTTACCAGCCTGCTTGACGTACCGCTGGTCATGAGCCCGCCCGCCAACCTGCGCGACCTTGCCGCCGGTATACGCCGGCTGGAAGGCCCCGGCACCGACCGGCGGCTCGCCCGGCAGGAATTGCAGACCAGCCCGCTGTACCGGGACCTTATTCTCAGCAGCGACGGCAGCACCACGGCGATGACGATCGCTTTCGAGGCCGACGTGCGATTGCGCGAGTTGCGCGAAGAACGTGACGTGCTGCGCGACCGGGCACGTGCCGGCGACATGGACGACAGCGAGGCCGATCGCCTGAACGTAGTGCTGAGCGCCTACGACGAGGCCAGCGCTGCGGCGCTCGCTCGACAGGCGCAGACGATCGCTGCCATCCGCGCAGTACTGGATCAGCATCGCGATACCGCGAGGTTGCACATCGGCGGCGTGCCGATGATCGTCGCCGACTCGATCGCGTACATCCGCAGTGACCTTCTGTTGTTCGGGGCCGCTGTCTTCTTCTTCCTCGTGTTGACGCTCAGCGCGCTATTCAAGAAACGGCGCTGGACGATCCTGCCGTTGCTGACCTGCGTCGCCGCGAGCATCGTGCTGACCGGCTTGATCGGCCTGCTGAACTGGCGGGTAACCGTCGTGTCATCGAATTTCGTGTCGCTGATCCTGATCCTGTGCCTCGCACTGACGCTGCACTTGATCGTCCGGTTTCGCGAACTGCACGAGCGGCAACCGGATGCAAGCCAGTTCACGCTGGTGTCCGGCACGGTGCGCAAGATCTTCGTGCCGTGCCTGTACACGGCCTTGACGACGATCGTCGCGTTCGGATCGCTGCTGGTCAGTGGAATTCGGCCGGTCATCGACTTCGGCCTGATGATGTCGATGGGCGTGCTGGTATCAATGGTGCTGGCGTTTACCTTATTTCCGGCTTCGTTAATGCTGATGCACCCCGGCGTGCCGCACAGCCGCAACGACCTGACCGCGCGGATTACCGGGTTCTTCGCAATGATTATCCGGCGTCGCTACCGGCCAACGCTTGCAACCTGGTTGCTGCTGGCCGTTGTCAGCATGATCGGGCTCGGCCGGCTTTCGATCGACAATCGCTTCATCGATTACTACAAGAAGTCGACGGAGATCTACCAGGGCATGCAGCTGATCGATCGCAAGCAGGGAGGCACGACCCCACTCGATGTGATCATCGATGCGCCGGCGCAAATCATAGCGGACGTCGACGAAGAAGAGCTGATAGCAGACGAGTTCGATGACATCTATGCCGAC
>JBFIQH010000332.1:0-1552 GCA_041609735.1 Woeseiaceae bacterium
CTGCTTCACGACGCCGGTCTGAAAGTCGTCATGCTGACCGGCGACAGCGAAGCGACCGCACGCGCCGTTGCCGACAAGATCGGCATCGACACGGTGCACGCGAATGTGTCGCCCGAGGACAAGAATCGTATCGTGCGTGAGCTGCAGGAAAACGGCGCGGTCGTCGCGATGGCCGGCGACGGCATCAACGACGCCCCGGCGCTGGCGCAGGCCGATGTCGGCATCGCCATGGGCACCGGAACCGATATCGCGATGGAAAGCGCCAGCGTCACGCTGGTCAGGGGTGACCTGATGGGCGTCGCAAAAGCGCGTCGCCTGAGCGCCGCGACGATGCGCAACATCCGCCAGAACCTGTTTTTTGCCTTCGCCTACAACACGGCGGGCGTGCCGATCGCGGCCGGCATCCTGTATCCGTTCTTCGGGGTGCTGCTGAGCCCGATGATCGCGGCGGCCGCGATGAGCTTCAGCTCGGTCTCGGTGATCGGTAATGCGCTGCGTCTCAGGAGCGCGACGATCTAGAGACACGGTAGTTGCTCGAAATACAGCGGTGGTCCTTGTCGTATTCAAGCACGACGTCGGCGACGCCGGGCAGCCGCTGCAGGTTGTTCTGCGTGATCCGTTCGTAAAACTGCACGAAGCGGGCAACCTGCTCGTCGGTCATGATGCCCGGCGCGTCGGCCGGCGATCGTGCGCGCAGCTGGCGTTCCTGCTGCAGGCGCCATTCCAGCACGGCCTCGAAGCCCGGCGCCTGCAGGAACACGAGCGCATCCAGCATGTCGAAAATCGGCTCGTACTCCTCTCGCAGCCGCTCGTTCGCGTAGCCGCGCAGCAGCGCGGCCGGATCCTCGACGAGCTCGAATTCGTTGATCGGTTCCGCGAGCGACTCGTCGTCTTCGGCGGCGGCACCGACGCACCAGCCTTCGAGAATGACCAGGTCGACAGCGCCCTCGATCGCGGGCCATTTCGATTCATCGATACGATCGTCTACGGCTTTGTCGAAGCGCGGTAACGTCATTGACTCGCCGTCAGCGAGTTTCGAAAGCTTGTCCAGGCAGTGGCGCAGCAGCGCCGTGTCATGAGTGCCCGGAACGCCGCGGGTGATCAATAGCGGATGTACAGTGTTGGCAAGCTCCCGGCGTTCGATCCGGGTCAGGTAGAAGTCGTCGAGCGACAGCAGCGCGACGTTACAGCCGTACAGCCCGGCCAGTACTCGCTGAAGCAAGTCCGCGAGTGTCGACTTGCCGGTGCCCTGGGCGCCATTGATGCCGAGCATGAACGTCTTGCCCGGCGACATTTGATCCTCGACCCAGCTGGCCAGCGGCAGGAAATGCTCCTCGATCGTCGGCGTGCTGGCGCCGGGTAACTGATGATCCGACTGGAATCGTTCGATCAGGTCCTGCAGCTCACTTTGCGTGTTCAGGAGAATACGCTCCACAGGTGGAAAATTGCGGTGCCGATGAACGTGCCGAGCGCGTAGCCGAACACGCCGACGAGGACACCGGGTGTAACGAGGTCGTTCCAGCCTTTCGCGGCGGCCAGCGCCGGAGCCGTC